>NZ_JBFAZH010000301.1:0-7369 GCF_040681735.1 Actinoplanes sp. NPDC051633
ACATCGGGAACAATGAGCCGCCTGCGTGCGTACTTCGGTCCTACGGGAGCGGTAAGGTACCGCGCTCGCCGGGGCATTTCCACGAGGGGGTGGGAGCGTCCCGGAGGTGAGCCGCTCTCCGCTGAACGGGTGTGTGAGAAAAGTCCGCGGGACCGGGAACCAGGAAGACGTCGCCGGCGTTACTAACGCCAAGTGATACATCGATACAGGAGAGTGAAAACCGATGGCCACCGACTACGACGCCCCGCGTCGCGACGAGGTCGACCTCGGCGAGGACAGCCTCGAGGAGCTCAAGGCCCGCCGTGCCGACTCGCAGTCGGGCGCAGTGGACGTCGACGAGGTCGAGGTGGCGGAGAGCTTCGAGCTCCCCGGCGCGGACCTGGCCGACGAGGAACTCACCGTCAAGGTGCTGCCGATGCAGACCGACGAGTTCCGCTGCGCCCGTTGTTTCCTCGTGCATCACCGCAGCCAGCTGGCCGCGGAGCGCAACGGGGAGCTGATCTGCCGCGAGTGCGCCTGATCGCCCGATCTGGCGCGCCCTTGTTTGACTGGAAGGAAGAACGGCGAAGTTAACGGACGGGGAGGACGACGATGACCACACCCGAGACCGGATCCATTGTTCCGGACCCGTCCGAGACGCCGGGCACAGACGTCGTGCCCCGGAGCGAGACACGTAGCGACACGCGTGCCGACGCACCGGAGAACGACATCGGCAAGACCGTCGCCGCGCTCACGGCCGACGACGTCGAGCCGGAGGGTCGCCGGCGCCTGCTCGGCCGGCTGGTGAACGACGTCCGCCGGCGAGGATTGGGCAAGGTGTTCCGGCCGAGGGCCGCGATCCGCTGGATGGCGGACGTGGTCGGCGACATCGCACCGCACGTGCCGATCAGGAACCTCGACACGTTGCAGCGCCACTTCGACGGGATGGACGGCGACGAGCTGGCCGACCGCCTGATCCGCAACGCGGCCCGGGCCACCGCCGGGATCGGAGCGGCCGGCGGCGGCGTGGCCTCGCTGCAGTGGGCGGTCACGCCCACGCTGTTGTCCGCCCCGGTGCTGCTCACCGCCGAGACGGTGGCCGTCGTGGCCATCGAGCTGAAGCTGATCGGTGAGCTGCACGAGGTCTACCGTGTGCCGATCGAGGGCACCGGCACCCAGCGCGCGGCCGTTCTCGTCCGATCCTGGTCCGCGCAGCGCGGTGTGAACCCGCTGCTGCCCGGCGTGGGCGTCGGGACGGTGCTGGGCACCGCGGCCCGCAAGGAACTGCAGAACACCCTGCTGCGCCGGTTCGGGCGCAACCTGACCACGATGGGCCCGCTGCTCAGCGGCGCCGCGGTCGCCAGCTACCTGAACCAGCGAGCCACCAAGAAGCTGGGCGAGACCCTCCAGAAGGACTTCCGCAAGCAGCGGAAGCAGGGTCAGCTACCGTCCGGCGGCCGCACGGAGCTCACCGGCTAGCCGGCTGGGGTGACGGGTGCTGACCACCCAGAACGGCGTCGGATCCGCCGGGTCGTCGAGCAGCACCTGCACCGCTCCGCCGATCCACGGACGCTGGATCACGAAGGCCAGCGGGTGGGCGCCGACCCCGAGCACCTCGCGCTTTCCCTCGGCGTCCAGGGCCACCACATCGGCGATCGCCGACACCGGCAGCCGCGCGTCGTCGACCCGGAACTCGTCGGCGGTCACGGTCACCTTGATCCGGCCCAGCCAGAGCATCACGGCCACGGTCACCGGCAGCGCGACGGCGAAGGGCACCCAGGCGCGCAGGCCACCGGCGCCCAGCCAGACCTCCGCGACGAGCAGGAAGCCGGCGCACAACGCCAGCGGCCAGGACCACCACGGGACACCCAGACGTTCCGCGTACGCCGGACCGGCGGTAGTGCGCTCGGCGGGGTCGGATGTCACGCTGGTGAGGGTACGGCGCGCCTCCGCCCGGCGGCACGGCAGGATGGCAGGGTGTACGCGCCCAGCAAATCGCGCAGCAATCGACGATGAAGAGGTAAGACGCTGTGGACGTCGCGGTCCGCCGGCTCGATCCGGACCTGCCACTGCCCGCCTACGCCCACCCGGGTGACGCCGGCGCCGATCTGGTCGCCGCCGAGGACGTCGAGCTCGCCCCCGGCGAGCGGCGGCTGGTCCCGACCGGGGTGGCGATCGCGCTGCCCGAGGGCTACGTCGGCCTGGTGCACCCGCGGTCCGGGCTGGCACACCGCCTCGGCGTCACGGTGCTCAACGCGCCCGGTACGGTCGACTCCGGCTATCGCGGTGAGATCCTGGTGAATCTGGTCAATCACGACCCGGACGCCACCGTCAAGATCTCCCGTGGTGACCGGATCGCCCAGCTGCTCATTCAGCGGGTCGAGCGCGCCACCTTCCACGTCGTCGACGAGCTGCCGGCGACCGTGCGGGGCGATGGCGGGCACGGCTCGACCGGCGGCCACCAGGCGTTCGTCTCACAGCAGCGCTGAAGGAAAAGGTGACTTCGATGTTCTCCCGCAAGCGTCCCAAGCACGTCCGGGACGAGGACGCGCCGCAGTCGGCGGCCCTCGCGCACAGCATGACCTCGGACGGCGCCGTGAAGCCCGAGCACGGCCCGTGGGACGTGCGCTGGGCGCCCGAGGCGGCCAGGCTCGACCTGGGCAGCCTGCAGATTCCCGCGATCGAGGGCGTCGAGGTGCGGGTGCAGGCCGGGCAGGACGGCAATGTGGAGCACGTGGTGCTGGTGTCCGGCGCGGGCGCGGTGGAGTTCGCGGCGTTCGCCGCCCCGCGCACGGAGGACATCTGGGACGAGGTCCGCTCCGAGATGCTGCAGGAGATGAAGGCGGGCGGGCTCTCGGTGCGCGAGGACCACGGCCCGCACGGCCCCGAGCTGATCGCCCAGCTGCCCGACCCGCAGGGCCAGCTGGTCGACGTCCGGTACGTCGGGGTCGACGGGCCGCGCTGGTTCATCCGGGCCACCTTCCAGGGGCCGGTGGCCGCTGACGCGAGCGCCGCCCCGGCGTTGTGGGAGTGCCTGGAGGGCCTGGTGGTCGTCCGCGACGACGAGCCGCGCCCGGTGCGGGAGCCGCTGCCGATGCGCCTGCCCAAGGAGATGGCCGAGCAGGCACAGCAGCAGGAAGAGCAGCCGGAGCAGTGAACCGCTTCGAGCGCCTTCGGCGTACCGTGGTGTGATGTCGACCGACGAACGGACCACCGGGCTGCGGCGGTTCTTCGAGCGCCTCACCGCCTCGGAGGACGAGCTGCAGGCCGAGGAGCTGCAGCGGGAAAGCGCCAAGTGCGGCGCCATCCCGGCCGGTCAGTGCACCCGGGGTCAGGTCGTGTCGGTCTCCGGCCGGCTCCGCACGGTGGCGTACACGCCACGCACCAACCTGCCGACGCTGGAGGCCGACCTCTACGACGGCAGTGACGTGGTCACCCTGGTCTTCCTGGGCCGCCGCTCGATCGCCGGCATCGAGCCCGGCCGGCAGCTCACCGCCCGCGGCCGCATCGCGCTGCGCGACGATCGCAAGGTCATCTACAACCCGTTCTACGAGCTGGAGGCGCCGCGGTGACATCACCCCGCGACGGGATGGATCGAGTTGCCGAGGAGATCGTCGAGGAGGCCGGCCTCCACCCGGATCCGGAGCTGGCCGAGCCTGCGAAAGACGCCGATGAGCCGTTCCCCTCGATGAGCGAGCAGATCTCCGAGCAGCTCGGCGGGGTCCGCGGCCTGGTCGAGTCCAGCATCCCGGTGGTCGCGTTCGTGCTGCTCATCGTCCTGCTCGGCGAGAATGTCGCCGGGTTCGACAAGCGCACCGCGCTCTACTGGGCGATCGGCGGCGCGGTCGGCACGGCGGTGCTGATCGGCGTCTACCGCCTGATCCGCAAGGAGCCGATCCGGCACGCGGTCAACGGCGTCGTCGGCATCGCGCTGGGCGCCTGGCTGGCCTGGCGGTCCGGCGAGGCCAAGGACTTCTATCTGCCCGGCATCCTGCTGAGCCTGGGCCAGGTGGTGCTGCTGATCGGCTCGGTGGCCATCCGCAAACCGATCCTGGGGTACGTGTGGGCCGTGCTGGCCAACAAGGGCCGGCACGACTGGTTCGACAACCGCGAGCTGTTCCGCACCTTCCAGTGGCTGACCCTGGTCTGGGCCGGTTCGCTGTTCATCCGGGCCGGCGTGCAGGGCTGGCTCTACCTCGCCGACCAGGCCACGGCGCTCGGCGTGACCAGGATCCTGATCAGCTGGCCGATGTACGCCGCCACCTTCGCCTTCTCGGTCTGGGCCATCCGCCGCGTCACCCGGCGGCAGGCGGCCCGGCTCACTCCCTGACCGCGCTCACTCCCTGACGGCGTCGCCGAGGATCACCGCGCGCACCTGGTCCTCGACCTCCGCGGTGCACACGAAGATCAGCTCGTCACCGGCCTCGAGCGGGTCGTCCGGGGTCGGCACCAGCACCCGCTTGCCGCGCAGGATCGTGACCAGGGCGGAGTCGCGGGGCAGCGGCACCGAGCGCACCGGCTCGCCGACGTAGGGCGCCGTGGGCGGCAGCGTGATCTCCACCAGGTTGGCCTCGCCCTGCCGGAAGGTCATCAGCCGCACCAGGTCGCCGACCGTCACCGCCTCCTCGACCAGGGCGGCCATCAGGCGCGGCTTGCTCACCGACACATCCACGCCCCACTGCTCGGTGAACAGCCACTCGTTCTCCGCGCGGTTCACCCGGGCCACCACCCGGCCCACCGCGAACTCCGTCTTGGCCAGCAGCGACACCACCAGGTTGGCCTTGTCGTCGCCGGTGGCCGCGACCACCACGTCGCAGCCGGCCAGCTCGGCCTCCTCGAGGCTGCTCACCTCGCACGCGTCGGCCAGCACCCACTCGGCCTCCGGCACGCGCTCGGGGCGCAGCTGCCGCGGCTGACGCTCGATCAGCATCACCTGGTGGCCGTTGCCGATCAGCTCCTGGGCGATGGACCGGCCCACATTTCCGGCCCCCGCGATGGCGATGCGCATGTCAGTGGCCTCCCTGCACGGCGGACGAGGCGATCTCCAGGACCGGCCCCACGGTGTCGTCGGTGACCAGCACGAACACCTGGTCGCCGTCCTGCAGGACGGTGGAGGGGGTGGACAGCGAGCCGATGCCGAACCGCATCAGGTACGCCACCCGCGCGCCGGTCGCCTCCTCGAACCCTTTCACCGTGAGTCCGACCCAGTCGCGGTGCAGTGGTGCCTCGACGATCGAGATCGAGCTGGTCGGGTCACGGAACACCTCGACGGTGCCCTCCGGCACCAGGTGCCGGACCATCCGGTCGGCCGCCCAGCGGATCGTGGCCACGGTCGGGATGCCCAGGCGCTCGTAGACCAGGGCCCGCCGGGCGTCGTAGATGCGGGCGACGACCCGGTGGACGCCGTACGTCTCGCGGGCCAGGCGCGCCGAGATGATGTTGGAGTTGTCGCCGCTGGACACCGCGGCGAAGGCGTCGGCCCGCTCGATGCCGGCCTGCCGCAGCACGTCCCGGTCGAACCCGATGCCGGTGACCGTGTTGCCGCCGAACTCGGCCCCGAGGCGGCGGAACGCATCCGAATTCTGGTCGATCACGGCCACCGTGTGCCCGCGCGCGTCCAGCTTGTGCGCGAGCGTGGACCCGAGCCGGCCGCACCCCATGATCACCACGTGCACAGGCCTGTGCCTTCCTCAACGCATTCGGCCCCGAGAGCTGTCATGCGTAGCGTGCCATGGCCGGGCGAATATTGGTGCCCGGGGGCTGTGCTACTTCCGGCCGCTGAGCCTTCGGCAAGGGCGGAGAACCTGGGCCCCTTCGGGACTGTGCTACTTCCGGCCGCTGAGCCTTCGGCAAGGGCGGAGAACGCGGGCCCCTTCGGGACTGTGCTACTTCCGGCCGCTGAGCCTTCGGCAAGGGCGGAGAACCCGGGCCCCTTCGGGGCCGTACGCTTGGCGCTTGTGGCAAGTTCGACGTCCCTCGTCAAGCGGCTCCTGGTCGGCCGGCCGTTCCGCTCCGACCGGCTGCAGCACACGCTGCTGCCCAAGCGGATCGCGCTGCCCGTCTTCGCCAGCGACGCGCTGTCGAGCGTTGCGTACGCGCCCGACGAGATCCTGCTGACGCTTTCCATCGCGGGGGCGGGCGCCTACTTCTACTCGCCCTGGGTCACGCTGGCCGTCGCCGTGGTCATGGTGACCGTGGTGGCCAGCTACCGGCAGAACGTGCACGCCTACCCGTCCGGCGGCGGCGACTACGAGGTGGCGACGGTCAATCTCGGGCCGAGGTTCGGGGTCGCGGTCGCCAGCGCGTTGCTGGTCGACTACATCCTGACCGTGGCGGTGTCGATCAGCGCCGGGGTGTCGAACCTCGGCTCGGTGGTGCCGTTCGTCGCCGAACACAAGATCGGCATCGCGCTGGTCGCGATCATCGTGCTGACCGCGATGAATCTGCGCGGCCTCCGGGAGTCCGGCACGGCGTTCGCCATCCCGACGTACGCCTTCATCGTGGTGATCGTCGGCATGATCCTGACCGGCCTGATCCGCGTCTTCATCCTCGGCCAGGATCTGCGCGCGCCCAGCGCCGACCTGGTGATCGCGGCCGAGGAGACCCACCTGACCAGCTTCGCCTTCGTCTTCCTGCTGCTGCGCACGTTCTCCTCCGGCTGCGCGGCGCTGACCGGGGTCGAGGCCATCTCCAACGGCGTGCCCGCCTTCAAGCAGCCGAAGAGCAAGAACGCGGCCACCACGCTGCTGCTGCTCGGCAGTGTCTCGATCGTGATGCTGGTCGGCATGGTCATCCTGGCCAGGGAAACCCACCTGCAGTTCGTCGAGGACCCGGCACAGATCATCGGCGGGCAGGCGGACTACGTGCAGAAGACGGTGACCACCCAGCTGGGCGAGACCGTCTTCGGCGACGGCTCGGTGCTGCTCTACCTGGTGGGCGCGGTCACCGCCCTGATCCTCTTCCTGGCCGCGAACACCGCCTTCAACGGCTTCCCGGTGCTCGGCTCGATCCTGGCCCAGGACCGGTATCTGCCCCGTCAGCTGCACACCCGCGGCGACCGGCTGGCCTTCTCCAACGGCATCGTCTTCCTGGCCATCGCCGCGATGGTGCTGATCGTGGCGTTCGAGGCCGAGGTGACCCGCCTGATCCAGCTCTACATCGTCGGCGTGTTCGTGTCGTTCACGCTGTCGCAGGCCGGGATGCTGCGGCACTGGAACAGGCTGCTGCGGACCCAGCGGGATCCCGGCCGGCGCCGGCAGATGTACCGTTCGCGGGCGATCAACGGGTTCGGCATGGGGCTCACCGGCGCGGTACTGATCGTCGTCCTGATCACCAAGTTCCTGCTCGGCGCCTGGATCGCGATCACCATGATGCTGGTCATCTACGTGAC
>NZ_JBFAZH010000302.1:0-7360 GCF_040681735.1 Actinoplanes sp. NPDC051633
GCCGAGGGACTTTTTCGGCCGCAAGTCACCGGTCACAAGGCGAAATGCCGGAGGAGCGGAGCGACGACCAGCAAGCTCAGTGCTCCGCCGTGTGCCGCGTTCCGGTGTAGTACTCGAAGATCATGCTGCTGGCGGCGAAGATCACCAGGATCAGGCCGAGCGCGATCAGCCACCACATCCAGAAGACCAGGCCGAGACCGGCGATCGTCGCCGACAGCGCCAGCCCGAAAGGCCAGTAGCTGCCCGGGCTGAAGAAGCCGATCTCGCCGGCGCCCTCGACGATCTCGGCGTCCTCACGGTCCTCGGGCCGCAGGTCGATGCGCCGCGAGACGAACCAGAAGAAGCCGCCGCACATCGAGCAGAGAAGCCCGGAGAGGATCAGCGCCACCACGCCGATCCACTCCATGCCGCCCGAGGCGCCCTTGGTCCAGAAGCCGTAGACGATCGCCACTGCGAAGAGGAAAACAGCGACGCCCGCGAAAATCTTGTATTCGGTCTTCACGGCTGAGCCCTACTTTCCGGCCGCGGTCGCGGGCTCGTTGGACTGGTTCCAGCTCTGCGTGTGCCGGCGGGTCTCGAGCGGCTGGGTGGTCACGGCGTAGCGCTGGTCGCCGGTGAAGCCGATCGCCTCCATCGCCGCGGCCGTGTCGGCGCCGCCGCGTTTGGCCTCGATGAACTGGTTGAACCGCTCCGGCGACACCACCACCAGCTCGAACTGCATGAACGCGTGGTACGTCCCGCACAGCTCGGCGCAGCGGCCGACGTAGCGGCCCTCCTTGTCGAGGTTGACGTCGAACTTGTTCCGGATGCTGCCCGGGAACACGTCGCGCTTGAACAGCAGCTCGGGGACCCAGAACGAGTGGATCACGTCGCGGCTGGTCTCCTCGAACCGGATCGTCTGCCCGACCGGCAGGACCAGCAGCGGGATCACCTGGTCGGTGCCGAGCACCGACGTCACGGTCTGCGCTTCCTCACCGGGGCCGCTGCGGTAGTTGAACTGCCAGTTCCACTTGAACGCGACGACCTCGACCACCTGGTCGGGGTTGCGGGACAGCTTGTCCACGTGGGTCTGCACGATGGCGGTGTAGTAGAAGAGCACCAACACGATCAGGATCGGCGTGACCGTGTAAAGGACCTCCATCGGCATGTTGAACCGGGTCTGCACGGGCAGCTCGTCGCCGCGCTTGCGATACCGGATCACGCACCAGAAGATCAGGCCCCACACGAAGAATCCGACCAGCAGGGCGGCGATCACCGAGGCGATCCACAGGTCGTACATCCTGTGCGCTTCGGTGGAGATGCCTGGGCCCGGCCATCCGAAGTGGCCGAAGGCGCTGCCGACATCCTCCAGTGAACATCCCGACAACAGGACCAGAAGTCCCACTGCCACGGCGCCGAGCGCGGCCGTTTTCTTCACGCCCACGTGCTCCTGCCTCCCACGGGGTTACCGACGGTCGCACACTACTCGACCTGGCCCTACCGTCCGGTTTCGGGGGTCCGATCTTCGAGCGCCCGATGCATACCCCAGACAACCGGACGATACCGTTTCCCAGGTGGATTACACGGCCGATCGAGACGCGCCGACCTATCTGGATGCCGCTACCGCAGCCCCGATGCATCCTGTGGCACGCGAGGCGCTCCATGCCGCCCTGGATGACGGCTGGGCGGACCCCGACCGGCTCTACGCGAGCGGGCGGAGGGCACGCCGGCTGCTGGAGGCGGCGCAGGCCGCGACCGCTGAGGTTCTCGGGGTACGCCCGGACGAGCTGTCCTTCTGGCCCTCGGGCACGGCCGCCCTGCACGCCGGCGTCCTGGGCGGCCTGGCCGGTCGCTCGTCGCGGGGCGGCACGCTGGTGCACTCCGCGATCGAGCACTCCGCGGTCCTGCACTGCGCCGCGGCGCACGGCGACGCCGCCGAGGTGGGGGTGGACCGTCTCGGCCGGCTGGACCTCGACGCCTGGGCCACGCGGGTGAAGGCGCCGGGCGTCGCCCTGGCGGCCCTGATCGGCGCGAGTCACGAGGTGGGCACGGTGCAGCCGGTGGCCGCGGCGGCCGAGCTGTGCGCGGAGGCCGGGGTGCCGCTGCTGGTCGACGCGGCGCAGACCGTCGGGCGCATGCCGGTGCCGCCGGGCTGGGGGCTGTTGACGGCCAGCGCGCACAAGTGGGGCGGCCCGCCCGGGGTGGGGTTGCTGGTGGTGCGCAAGGGAGTGCGGTGGCGTTCGCCGTACCCCGGTGATGATCTTTATCGACCGCGGGCCCTCGGCGCGGCAGATCTCCCGGCCATCGTCTCGGCCGCGGCTTCTCTGCGGGCCGCCGCGGACGAGGCGGCGACCGAGGCGGTCCGCCTGTCCGCGCTGGTGGACCGCATCCGCGAGCAGGTGGCTCGGACCGTGCCGGACGTCGAGGTGGTCGGCGATCCGGTCGATCGGCTTCCCCACCTGGTGACGTTCTCCTGCCTCTACGTGGACGGCGAGGCGCTGCTGCACGCCCTGGACCGGGAGGGTTTCGCGGTGTCGTCGGGCTCGTCCTGCACCGCGTCGACGCTGCGGCCGAGTCACGTGCTCGAGGCGATGGGCGTGCTCAGTCACGGCAACGTGCGGGTTTCCCTGCATCGCGGAACCGGTCAAGCTGACGTGGAGCGCTTCCTGGCGGTGCTGCCGGGGCTGGTGCGGCGGATCAGGGCGGAGGCGGGGATGTGATCGAGATCGACTGCCTGGGCAAGCGATGCCCACTGCCGGTGATCGCGCTCGCCAAGGCGGTGCGGGCGGGTGAGGTCGGGCAGGTCTTCCGCGTGCTCGCCGACGATCCCGCCGCGGCCAACGACATCCCGGCGTGGTGCCGGCTCCAGGAGCAGGAGTTCGTCGGGAGCGCCGGACCGGACGCCTACGACGTCCGGAAGGTCAGGTAGTCGAGCACCGGCGGCACCGGCTCCTTGGCCAGGAACGTGTCCACCACCAGCCGCGGGCCCAGATAGGGCTCGTACTCCGCCTGCCGTTCCAGGACCCGCACCCAGTCGGGGATGCCGTCGTGGTCGCGCTTGGCGAAGCGGGCCTCCACCCGGCGGCGGTGCTCGGCGTCGTCACCGCACACCACCTCGACCACCCGCAGCGGCACGTCCATCCGCTCGGCCAGGTCGACCCACAGCTGCCGGATCTGCCGCGTCTGGTTCACCGCGTCGATGATCACGCTGTGCCCGATGCGCAGCTGATCCTCGGCGAGCGCCGCCACGACGTCGTGCGCGGTGAGGACCTCCAGGACCACCCCGTGGCCGGTCAGGTTGTAGTCGACCGTGTCGACCGACAGCACCGTCGCGGGCAGGGCGACCGCGACCTGCTCGGCGAGCGTGCTCTTACCGACGCCGGGCAGGCCCGCGAAGACGGCGAGGACGCCGCTCATGGTCCGGTCACGCCGGAAGGTACGGCCGGATCTCGGCGGCCGCCTCGGTGCCGTACGAGTCGGCGATCCGCTTGGCGAAGTCCTCGGCCTTCACCTCGTACTCCTGCGGCCCGACCGTCTCCAGCACCAGCGCCGCCACCAGCGAGCCCACCTGCGCGGACCGCTCGAGGCTCAGCCCCCAGCTGATGCCGGCGAAGAAGCCGGCCCGGAAGCCGTCGCCGACGCCGGTCGGGTCGGCCGGGATCACGTCGCGGGCCACCGGCACGTGGATCCGGTCGATGCCGTGGCCGGTGATCTCCACGCCATCCTTGCCCAGCGTGGTGACCCGGATCTTGACCTGGTCGAGCACCTGGTCGCTGGTCAGGCCGGCCTTGGTCTCCAGCATCGAGCGTTCGTAGTCGTTGGTCAGCAGATAGTCGGCGCCCTGGATCAGCGTCATGACGTCGCTGCCCTCCATGCGGGCGAGCTGCTGTGACGGGTCGGCGGCGAAGGCGAAGCCGCGGGCGCGGCACTCCTGCGAGTGGCGGATCATCGCCGCCGGGTCGTTCGCGCTGACCAGCACGAGGTCGAGGCCGCCGGAGCGGAGGGCCACCGGGGCGAGCTCGATGTTGCGGGCCTCGGACATCGCGCCCGCGTAGAACGACGCGATCTGGTTGAGGTCGTCGTCGGTGGTGCACACGAAGCGGGCGGTGTGCGCGACCTCGCTGACGTGCACCGAGCCGCAGTCCACGCCGTGCCGTTCGAGCCACGACCGGTAGTCGGCGAAGTCGGCGCCGACCGCGCCCACCAGGATCGGCGACAGGCCCAGCAGGCCCATCCCGAAGGCGATGTTGGGGGCGACCCCGCCGCGGCGCACCACGAGGTCGTCGACGAGGAACGACAGCGACACCTTGTGCAGCTGGTCGGCGATCAGGGACTCGGCGAACCTGCCGGGGAAGTGCATCAGGTGGTCGGTGGCGATCGAACCGGTAACGGCGATCTTCATGTCGGCCCTCGGTGTCGTGAACGGGGGGTTACCCGGTGAGCCTACCGGGACCGGTGAGACACCACAGGCCGCCCTCCGGGCTCCGGAGGACGGCCTGGCAGCGAAAGGAAACTCAGTGGAAAGAGTCACCGCACGCGCAGGAGTTCTGCGCGTTGGGGTTGTCGATGGTGAAGCCCTGCGCGTCGATGCGGTCGGCGAAGTCGATCGTGGCGCCGGCGAGGTACGGCGAGCTCATCCGGTCGACGACGACCTCGACACCGCCGAAGTCGGCCACGATGTCACCGTCGAGCGACCGCTCGTCGAAGAAGAGCTGGTAGCGCAGCCCTGAGCAGCCACCGGGCTGCACGGCGATGCGCAGGCGGAGGTCGTCGCGCCCTTCCTGCTCGATAAGGGCCTTGACCTTGACAGCGGCAACGTCGGTCAGGATGACGCCGGTCGGCGCGGCGGCCGTGGTGGCCTCGGTCGACTCGGTGTGCGCTTCAGTGGTCACTGCGGATCTCCCATATTTGAGCCTTCAGTCCTGCCGACGGCGGTGGCGGGGCTGCGGACGGCGGTTCTGCCGTTAATGGCCAACGCTAACCCTGTTCCCGATGATTCCCAATCCGGGAGATCGGGATCACCTGCTCCATTGTCCCGCCAGGCGGGCCGCGATCTCCCGCAATCCCTGCCGCGGCTCGGCCAGCGCCTTCTCGGTCGAGCCGAAGTGGTCGACCAGCGAGTGTGTCTCCGTCACGCCCTGCGCGGCCGCTTCGCGATAGCCCGTCTCCACGCGGCCGGCCACCACCACGCAGGGCAGGCCGCGATCGCGGGCGCCGTTCGCCACGCCGGCCGCCACCTTGCCGCGCAGGCTCTGGTGGTCGAAGGATCCCTCGCCGGTGATCACCAGGTCGGCCCGGTCCAGCTCGGCGTCCAGCCCGATGGCCTCGGTGATCAGGGCCACACCGGAAACCACCCGTCCGCCCAGTGCGATCAACGCGGCGCCGAGCCCGCCGGCCGCCCCTCCCCCGGGCGCCGTGGCCAACCCTTCGAGGTCAAAGGCCTTCTCGAGTACGCCCGCGAAGTGCTCCAGCGCGGCGTCCAGCCGCAGGACGTCCTCGCGGGAGGCGCCCTTCTGCGGCCCGAAGACGTTGCTCGCGCCGTGCAGGCCGGTCAGCGGGTTGTCGACATCGGTGGCCGCGATCAGGCTGATCGGGCGCAACTGGGGCGTACCAGCCAGTTTGTCCGCGGTGATCAGCGGGCCGCCGCCGTAGGGCAGCGCGTACCCGGACACGTCGACCGGGCCGGCGCCGAGCGCGGCGAGCATGCCCGCGCCGCCGTCGTTGGTGGCCGAGCCGCCCAGCCCGACGATCACCTCCCGCGCGCCGGCCTCGGCGGCCGCGGCGATCAGCAGGCCGAGGCCGTAGGAGGTGGTCCGGTTCGGGTCACGCTCGGCCTCGGTCAGCAGGTGCAGACCGCAGGCCTGCGCGCTCTCCACGTATGCGGTGCCGCCGCTGACGAGGACCTCGCCGTCGACCGGGCGGCCGAGCGGGTCGACCGTCGACACCGGGACGCGGCGGCCGTCGATAACGGTGGCGAGCACGTCGACGAAGCCCGGGCCGCCGTCGGCGAGCGGTCGCAGCACGGTCTCGTCCCCGGGTGCGATCTCGTGCCAACCCTCGCTCAGCGCCTGCGCGGCGGCCGGCGCGGTAAGTGTGCCGGCGAACTTGTCGGGGCATATCAATACGCGCACGCAGTGACCGTACAGGCACCGCACAGCTACGAATGGCACGGTGGACCCATGACCTTGATGCAGCGACTCCAGCGATTCCTCCGCAGCCCGCAGGGGCAGCGGATCGTCGATCAGGGCCGTCGGCAGATGGCCAAGCCCGAGAACCAGGCACGTGCCCGCCGGCTGCTCTCCCGCCTCCAGGGACGCCGCCGCTATTGAGGGCAGTGGCCAACGCCACTGAGCGCGCGGGCAACGCTGTGGAACCATTGCCCGCGTGACGTCTACCTGGGCCGAACCCTCCAACACCGCCACCGCCCTGCTGCTGCTCGGGCGGGGCACCGACCCGGCCAGCGAGCGCGGCGTCGACTGCCCCGGTGACCTGCCCGCGCCCAGCGACCCCGATCTGGTCGAGCGCGCCACGGCGGCCAAGGCCGCGCTGGGCGATCGCGTCTTCGTGCTGGGTCACCACTACCAGCGCGACGAGGTCATCCAGTTCGCCGACGTCACCGGCGACTCGTTCAAGCTGGCCCGGGAGGCGGCGGCGCGGCCGGACGCCGAGTTCATCGTCTTCTGCGGCGTGCACTTCATGGCCGAGAGCGCCGACATCCTCACCGGGCCTGAGCAGCGCGTCGTTCTCCCGGACCTGGCGGCCGGCTGCTCGATGGCCGACATGGCGGTGCTGGGCCAGGTGGAGACCGCCTGGGAGCAGTTCCAGGCCCTGGGCATCGCGGGTGACGTGGTCCCCGTGACGTACATGAACTCCTCCGCCGACATCAAGGGCTTCGTCGGGCGCAACGGCGGCGTGGTGTGCACGTCGTCGAACGCACCGCGGGCCCTGAGCTGGGCGTACGAGCGCGGGTCGAAGGTGTTCTTCCTGCCCGACCAGCACCTCGGGCGCAACACGGCGGTGCTCGAGATGGGCCTCACGCTGGACGACTGCGTGCTCTACGACCCGCACAAGCCGAACGGCGGGCTGACCGACCAGCAGCTGCGGGACGCCCGGATGATCCTGTGGCGCGGGCACTGCTCGGTGCACGGGCGCTTCACCATCGACAGCGTGCGTGACGTGCGCGAACGCGTACCCGGCGTCAATGTCCTGGTGCACCCGGAGTGCCGGCACGACGTGGTCCGGGCGGCCGACTTCGTCGGCTCGACCGAATACATCATCAAGGCCTTGGAGGCCGCTCCGGCCGGTTCCTCCTGGGCGGTCGGCACCGAGCTCAACCTGGTACGCCGCATGGCGCTGGCCCACCCGGACAATCACATCAAGT
>NZ_JBFAZH010000303.1:0-7349 GCF_040681735.1 Actinoplanes sp. NPDC051633
TTGCTTTATTCCAATTGCTTTATTGACGTTGAGCCTCGGAACCCTTAACAATCCCAAAACAGGTCCAGCCCGGAGCGAGCTGGTGGTCGCCGACCCGCTCGCCGTTCAGCGTCGGGATGTAGATGCCGTGGGCGCTGGCGTAGAGGCGGGCCTTGACCACGTCGCCGGGCACGTCGATCTCGCCGGCGATGACCGGGCCGTCGCCGGTCGTCGGCGGGCTGACGAACCGGGCGGTCCAGTCGCCCGGGTGCAGCAGTCCCGCCTCGACCGTGGCCGGCTCACTCCAGGGGCTGTCGTTCACGCGTACCCGGACCTGCGCCGCCTGGCGCGACTCGAGCGCCGGGCCGGGCCACGGCACCAGCAGCTGCTCGGGGGAGTCGACGGCGTAGGTCTCGCCGTCGATCTCGATCTCGTACCGCTGCTGGCGGTAGTCCTCGCCGGCGGACGGGAGCTGCCAGGACAGCCGCGGTTCGGCGGTGCCGATGCCCAGCGCGGCGTCGGTGTGGTGTTCGAATCGGACGGGCGTTGGCGCGGGGAGGGCAGTCAATTTCGCTCCTGAAACGATTCATTCAAAACGTGCGCTTCGAGGGGTCGGGATTACGGGATTGTGGCGGGACTGTTTCGCCGTTCCCCCGATCCTGCGGTTCAGGCTGGTCGAGGCCTAGTCCGGACTGAACCTCTGGTAGCACGAAATGCACTTCCGGGCCTACGGTCTAGGCATGGTGGAGCCGCCGGTCGAGAACGCCAGGACGCTGGTGTACTTCGTCGACGGCTACGTCGCGTACGCCGGGCCGTACCGGCACCAGGGCACGCACCCGGCCCACACGCACAGCTTCTTCGAGATCGTCACGATGATCGGCGGAGCTGGCGTGCACCACAGCCAGGCCGGCCGCGCTCGGCTGCGCCACGGTGACGTGATCCTGCTCCGGCCGGGCGTGTGGCACGGCTACGAGGAGTGCCAGGACCTCGACATCATCAACTGCTGCTTCGCGGCGGACCTGCTGCGCCGCGAGCTGTCCTGGACCCGCGAGGACCCGCTGCTGGGCTACCTGCTGTGGACCGGGCCGTATTCCGACGACCGGCGCGGCGTCATGACCACCCACCTCGAGGGACCGGCCCTCGACGAGCTCACCGGCCACCTCGCCGCGCTGGGCGAGCTGCGGGACGCGTCGATGGAGCGGCATCGCGGCGACATCGTCGGGCGGCTCGCCCTGATCCTGGGCTGCGTCGCCCGCGCGGCGGCCGCCGGCGGCGAGTCACCCGGCGCCGGCGTCCACATACACGGCGCGGTCGTCGACGCGATGCGGCTGATGGAGGCGCGGCCGGAGCATCACTGGACGCTCGCCGAGCTGGCCGCCGAGCTGCACCTGGCGCCCGGATATCTGGTCCGGCTGTTCAAGTCGGTGACCGGGCTGCCGCCGATCGCGTACCTGTCGCGGCATCGCGTCGAGCTGGCCGCCGACCGGCTGCTGCACACCGACGAGCCGATCAACCGGATCGGCGAGGCCGTCGGCTGGCCCGACCAGAACTACTTCGCGCGGCGCTTCCGCACGCACTACGGGATGAGCGCCTCGGCCTACCGGGCCCGCTTCGCCCGGGACAAGGTCCGCATCCCCAAGCATTGACGGCGGCAGCTTGCGGCCACCGTGCCGGACGCCGGCCGTGGCATCGGGCACGCTCGCGTCATGGGCGGCGAGATGAACATGTGGACCGACGTGGTCGAGCCGATCGCCCATCGGCTGACCGCGACGGGGGAGGACCTGGGCGGCCGCTGGCAGGGCGGCCGCACGGAGATCCTGAACGGCGAGGCGCAGATCGGCGACGACATCCTGGGCGGCGCGTTCGGCACCGTCTACAACGGCGACAGCGCGCAGATCAAGGCGATCGCCGACCAGATGCCCGGTGACATCAGCGGCGACGGGGCGCTGGCCGTGGAGTGCATCGGCCTCTACACCGGCGCCGACGCGCGGGCCCATGACGGGCTCGCCGACATCATCGGCGACGGGGCCTGAGATGCCGGTCGGAGAACCCACCGCGGAACTCTGGGCGGAGGTACGGCCGCTGGCCGGCTGGCCCGAGGCGGACGAGGACCGGATGCGCGCGTTGGCCGACGCGTGGCGGGAGCAGGGCGACGGCTTCATCGACGCCGGGGCGTTCTCGCTCGGTGAGCTGGAGGCCATGTGGACCGACGACGCGGGGGTGGCGTACCGGGCGCGGGCCGGCGGGCACCTCAACGTGACCAATCAGGCCGGCAACGACATGATCGAGCTGGCGCGGCGCGCGAACGCGTACGCCGACGAGCTGACCGCCGTGAAGAACCAGATCAACGAGATCATGGCGAGCAGCCCGCTGACCGCCTGGGACGACATCGTGCCCGGGTACCGCGCGCAGCACGTCCAGGATCTGGCCAACAAGGTCAACCAGGCGATGGCCGACGGCGCGGCGCGCATCTCCGGTGCGGGCGGGGCACCGCTGGGCCGGGCCCAGCCGCCGCCGGCCGGCTCCGACCCGGCGTCGGTGCGCAGCTGGTGGGAGACCCAGCCGGACGCGGCGCAGACCAAGCTCAAGGACGAGAACCCGGACGCGATCCGCAACCTCGACGGCATCCCGGCCGACGTCCGTGACGAGACCAACCGGCGGGCTCTCGACGGCGAGATCGCCCGCGTCGAGGCGGAACGCGCCGCCCACGTCGCGAACGCCGAGAACGAGCTGTTCTACACCGAGGATCTGCGGGCGATCGACGAGAAGCTCGAGAAGCTGCGCTATCTCGACGGCCTCGGCTCCGACCACTTCATCCTCGGCCTGGACGCGAGCGAGGACGGCAAGGCGATCGTCGCCATCGGCAACCCGGACACCGCCACCAACGTGTCGACCGTCGTGCCCGGCACCAGCGCCCGCCTCGGAAGCATCGACCTCGACGTCCAGCGGGCCGAACGGCTGGCCGCGGCGGCCGAGGCGAGCGCCGACGGGCACGGCACCGTCTCGACGATCGCGTGGCTCGGCTACGACGCCCCGGACGACGTCGGCGCCGCGTTCCCGTTCCAGGCCGACGCCGGCGCCGAGGCCCTCGACCGGTTCCAGGACGGCCTGCGCGCCACCCACGAGGCCGGTGCCGCGCACCAGAGCGTGGTCGCGCACAGCTACGGCGCGGTGGTGGCCGGGCATGCCGCCCGCGACTACGGCCTCAACGCGGACGACCTGATCCTGGTCGCGGCGCCGGGCACCGGCGTCGACCACGTCAGCGAGCTCACCCTCGACGGTGTGCCGCCGGACCAGATCGGGCGCCGCGTCCACGCCATCAGGTCGCCCGACGACTGGGTGCGCATCTTCGCCCCCGACGAGCCCGACGCGATCGGGCACGGCCTCGACCCGACCGACGCGAGGTTCGGCGCGCACGTGTTCGAGGCGGACAACGGCTCGCGCGACGAGCACAACGGCTACTTCGACGAGGGCACGGCCGCCCTCGGCTCGCTGGGCGCGCTCATCGCCCCGCCCGCGCCGCGTTAGGACCTGGTGGTCAGTGCTGCAGCCCGCCGGCCGCCACGTGGATGAACACCGCCGCCACCTCGTCCGCCGTGACCAGCCGGTCCACGTACCCCTCGACCGGTTTGAGCGCGTCCTCCACCACCTTGGCGTCGCCCGGGCTGCCGAACGTGACGACGCTCAGCAGCACCGGCCGCTTCGGGTCCGCCGCGGCCTTCAGCTTGGCGGCCAGCCCGCCCGCGGTGAGCGACTTCTCGTCGGACTCGTTGCGCCCGTCGGTGAAGATCAAGACCTGGTTGGGTACGCCCGCGCGATAGCCGTCACGCGCCGACGTGTACGCGGCCAGGATGGTGTCGTAGAGCCCGGTGCCGGTCTCCAGCGTGCCCAGCTTGTCGATCGCCGACCGCATCGCCTGGCGCCGCGAGTCGCTCAGCGCCGCCGTCGGGAGCAGTTGCCGGTAGTCCTTGGCGCCGTCCAGCTCGCTGCCGAACTCCCACAACCCCATCCGCGAGTCGTCGGGCAGCAGGCCGACCAGCGACCGTGAACCCTTGCGCACCAGGTCGATCCGCGACGACGCCGAGCCGGGGGTGATGGCCGCCATCGACCCGGACACGTCGATCGCGACCAGCAGATCGGTGCGCCGGTCCTCGACGTACCAGGTGGCGAAGACGTGGTCGACGTTGTGCGGGCCGAGCACGTCGAACGGTTTCGCCGCGGGGGTCGGCAGCTCGCCGGTGTCGGCCTGCGCGTCGGCCGGCGTCCGCAGACCGGCGGCCTTGATCGCGGCCGCGCCCTCCTGGCCGGTCAGCTTGCGCCGCAGCCGTTCCAGCGACCCGGCCCGGGCCGGGTCGGCGAGCGCCGGGGTCAGCGGATACCACGTGTAGCGCAGCAAGATCGTGTGATCCGAGCCGGGCAGCGCGACCGCTGCGGCCGCCCCCGACTTGATCGCGGTGCTCAGCGCGTACTCCGGGACGACGCCCACCTCGCCGGCCTTGGCCGGCAACGCCGGACCGGTGGTGACGATCCGGGTCTTCTTCTGCGCGTGGGTGAGCCAGAGCGCGGAGGCGTCCATGTCCACGTCCGCCCACACCGCCTCGGCGGGCCCGCCCGCGGCGAGCATGCCGTCACCCGAGCCGACCGGGTCGCGGATCACCAGGTGCACGTTCGGGTCCTGGGCGACCAGCCTGGTGAGGCCGAGCCAGCCGCTGCCCGCGCCGGTCAGCTTCGCGCCGGTGGCCTGGTCGGTGACCATGTAGAACGGGCTGGTCGCCAGCACCGTCCCGGCGCCGGCCATCGGCGGCTGGGCGACGCTGAGCGTGCCGGCCGAGCCGATCCAGGCCGCGTCGTCCGGGATCCACACGTCGGCGGCGAGCTCGGTGGCGCGCTTGATGCCGGAGCGTCCGTCGGCGGCGGTCACGTCGACGCGTACGCAGTCGTCGCCCTTGGCCATCTCGCCGGCCATCGCCTGCAGAACCGGCGCGAACGACGACGCGGCGACGACCCGCAGCGGCCGATCGCAGCCGAGCGCGGCGGCGTTACCGGCCCGCTGCGGCGAATCGTCGATGCGGGTGACCGCCACCCCGATGATCAGTCCGACCGCGGCGATGATCCCGGCCGCAGGCAGAATCCATCGATCGGCGCCCTTTCCGGCGCGATGCTTGGCCATTGTCCGTTCCGTCCTTGTCGCCACCGGTCCACCCGGCCCTGGCGGGAACCGGCATGCGCCGCACGCCCGTGTGCTTCGATGATTGCGCTCCGATCATGGACAGACTCGGAGGGTGTCCACATCAACCGGGTGACCGATGGCCCTAGTACCTTCGTACCGCCATTGGCCTGTGGAGTCCATCTATGTCGCGGAGGGTGCGCGACTCTTCACAGCCCGCTCAAATCGCACTGACTGTGCGACCTTTTTGGGGCCGCCCGATCGCGGGGTGGATACCCCGGATCCGCCCGACGACTCCGGTTCGCCGGAGGCATCTCGGAAGTGAAATCCGTTCACAGCTCGGCTATTCCGCCGCGCGGACGGTCAGCCACGTCACCGCCGCGTCCACGGTGGGCACGGACGGTGCGGCGGGAGCCGGCGGGCGGTCGACCATGATCACGGGTACACCCTCGGTCCGCGCCGCCACCAGCTTGGCGTCCGCGCCGCCGCTGTCCTTCGTGACCAGCACATCGATGCGGTGCTCACGCAACAGGGCCAGCTCACCCTCGACGGTGAACGGGCCGCGGTCGAGCAGCACCTCCATCCGGGCCGGCATCGGCGGCTGCGGCGGCTCCACCGACCGGGCCAGGAACCAGCAGTCGCCCCGGCCGGCGAACGCCCCGATCTCCTGTCGTCCGGTGGTGAGGAAGACCCGGCCCCCGGTCAGCGCTTCCGCGGCGGCCGTGACGGACGGCACCCGCTGCCACCGGTCGCCGGCCCGCTCGGTCCAGCCCGGGCGTCGCAGGAGCAGCAGCGGCACGCCGGCCTGCTGGGCGGCGGCGTAGGCGTGCTCGGTCATGGTCCGGGCGAAAACGTGCGTGGCGTCGACGATCGCGCCGATCTTCTCGGCCTCCAGAAAGGCGACCAGCCCCGCCACCCCGCCGAAGCCGCCGATGCGCAGCTCACCCGCCGGAATGATCGGGTTGTCCGTCCGCCCGGCCAGCGAACTGATCGTGCGCACGCCGGCAAGCCCGCGACATGCCGTGGCCAGCAGCCGCCCTTCGGTCGTGCCACCCAGAATCAGAACGCGGAGATCGCCGCGGGTCGGCTCGGCGCTCACCGGCGCTGCCGGTTCGCCGAGTACAGATGGCTGTCCGGGAACTGCTCCGCCGTCAGCGCCGCCCCCACCACGATCACCGCCGTCCGCTTGATGCCCGCCTCCCGCACCCGGGGCGCGATGTCGGCCAGCGTCCCCCGCACGACCAGCTCCTCCGGCCGGCTCGCCATGGCCACCACCGCCACCGGGCAGTCCTCGCCGTAGGACGGCACCAGCTCGGCCACCACCTGCTCGATGCGGTCCACGGCCAGGTGCAGCGCCATCGTGGACCGGCTCGCGCCCAGCACCGCCAGATCCTCGCCGGGCGGCATCGGCGTCGCCCGGTGCGCGACCCTGGTCAGGATCACCGTCTGCGCGACGCCCGGGACGGTGAGCTCGCGGTGCAGGGCGGCGGCCGCCGCGGCGAAGGCGGGCACCCCCGGCACCACGTCGTACGGGACGTGGGCGGCATCCAGCCGGCGCATCTGTTCGGCGACCGCGCTGAAGATCGCCGGGTCGCCCGAGCACAGCCGGGCCACGTCGAGGCCGGCCGAGTCGGCGGCGACCATCTCGGCGACGATCTGGTCGAGGGTCAGCTCGCGGGTGTCGACCAGGCGGGCGCCCGGCGGGCACCAGGAGAGCAGCGCCGGCGGGACCAGGCTCCCGGCGTAGAGGCAGACCGGGCTGGTGGCGATCAGGCGCTGTCCGCGTACCGTGATCAGGTCCTCGGCGCCCGGACCGGCTCCGATGAAGTGCACCGTCACGACTCAGCCTTCAGTCCGGTCAAGGGCGGTGGTGGGGTTGAGGACGGCGTGGCCACCGCCCAGATCGTCACCGGCATCATCGCCTGCCATCCGGTGAAGCCGCCGACCGGCTTCGCTCGATGCACCGCGACCCGGGTCAGCTCGCCGCCGAGTTCGCCGTGCCGGCCGGTCAGCACCGCCTCCGACTCCAGCGTCACGGCGTTGGCGACCAGCCGCCCGCCCGGTGGCAGCGCCTCCAGGCACGCCTCGAGCACGCCGTCGCGGGTCACGCCGCCGCCGATGAAGACGGCGTCGGGGCGCGGCAGGCCGGCGAGGGCCGACGGCGCCCGGCCGTGCACGATCCGCAGGCCCGGCACACCGAGAC
>NZ_JBFAZH010000304.1:0-7325 GCF_040681735.1 Actinoplanes sp. NPDC051633
GCGACGCTGAGCTCGCGCACTCCCAAGCCGATCAGCAGCGGCACCGCCGTCTCGTCGGCGGCCAGCTCACCGCACACCGCGACGGTGATCCGGCCGGCCGCGCCCCGGCCCACCGCGTCGATCAGCCGCAGCACGCCCGGATCCAGGCCGTCGGCCAGCGAGCCCAGGTCGGCGTTGCCGCGTTCGGCGGCCAGCGCGTACTGCGTGAGGTCGTTCGTGCCGATGCTGACGAAGTCGACGTAGGGCACGAAGGCCGCCGTCTTCAACGCCGCCGCCGGGACCTCGACCATGATGCCGACCTCGAGGCCGGCCGGGGGCCCGCCGCCGGCGCGGGCGATCGCCTCGTCGAGCAGTTCGCGGGCGCGGACCACCTCGGGGACCGTGCTGACCATCGGGAACATCACGCTCACCGGCACGTCCCGCGCCACCCGCACGATCGCCTGGAGCTGCTCGGCCAGCAGGGCCGGGTGCGCCAATGAGTGGCGCAGGCCGCGTACCCCGAGGAAGGGGTTCTCCTCCCTCGGTCCGGGAAGGTAGGACAGCGGTTTGTCCCCGCCGACGTCGAGGGTGCGCAACGTGATCCGCCTGCCGCCCAGCGCCTCCGCTATCCGGCGATAGGTGGCCTCCTGCTCGTCCGCGCCGGGCGCGGTGTCGCGGCCCAGGAACAGGAACTCCGTGCGGACCAGCCCGGCCAGGTCGGCGCCGTGGCCCGCGGCGGCTTGCGCGTCCGCGACCGATCCGACGTTGGCGCCGACCTGGATGCCGACGCCGTCGCGGGTCCGGGCCGCGTCGGCGCCCCGTCCGGCGGCCCGTTGGCGGCGCGCGGTCAGCTCGCCGGCACGTCCGCGGAAGTCGGCCAGCGTCCCCTCCGGCGGATCCACCACGACGTCACCGGTGCCGCCGTCCAGCGCGATCGTCGTACCCTCCGGAACCCGCAACACCGGCGGCCCGGCGCCGACCACCAAAGGCATTCCACGGGTACGCGCGATGATCGCCGCGTGGGACGAAGGGCTCCCGGACGCGAGCACCACGCCGACGCAGGTGGCGGCGTCCAGTCCCGCGGCCTCGGCGGGGGTCAGCTCGCCGGCGACCAGCACGCCGTCACCGGCCGGCGCGGTCGTCGCGACGCCCAGCAGCGCACGCAGCACCTGCACGGCGACCGCACGCACGTCTTCGGCGCGCGCCTGGAGATACGGATCCGCCAGCGCCTCGAACTCGCCGGCGACCCGGTCGGCCGCGGCCGCCCAGGCCTGCGGCGCGGGCGAGCCGTCGTGGATCCGGGCGCGGGCGTCGTCCAGCAGGTCCGGGTCGTCGAGCAGCTGCAGATGCGCGTCGAAGACCGCCGCCGCGTCGCCGTGCGTCGTCCGGCGGATCCGGCCGATGTCGCGTTCGACGTCGGCGAGGGCGCCGGCCAGTCGCGCGCGTTCAGCTTCCGCGCCTTGCGACGGCACATCGGGGATCGCGGGCGCTTCGGCGTGCAGATGCCAGACCGGACCGATCCCGACGCCCGGCGACGCCGCCTGCCCGGCCAGGGAACCGACCGGGCCGGCATCACCGGCGGAGTTGGGGGAGTAGGTCGCGGACGGCGCCGGCGAGGGCGGCCCGGCGGAGGTGGGCTCGTCGAAGGCTCGAGCCGCCAGCGCCGTGATTCTGTCCAGCGCGGCTCGGGCATCGTCGCCACCGGCACGGATCTCCAGCTCGTGGCCCTGCAGCGCGCCGATCGTCGCCACCCTCGACAGGCTCGTCGCCGAGACCCACGGCGAGTCCGCGGTCAGGTTGCGGATCTCGATCGGGGCGGGCGCCGAGCGGGCCTCCGACACCAGGCGAGCCGCCGGGCGGGCGTGCAGTCCGTGCGGGTTGGTCACGGTGAATCGGGCGGTGACCGATGCGGCCGAGGGCGTACCCGGCGGGGTCTGCTCTTGATCCTGGGTCTCGCCCAGGTGGGTCTGCTTGCCGGCGAGCGCGCCCGACGCCTCCGCCGCCACCTCCTCGCGGGAAGCGCCGCCCGCGGCCGCCACCGCCGCTGCGACCAGGCCCTCCACCAGCGGCGCCGCGCAGAGCAGCACCCGCGACCGGGCCTCGTCGTCGTCGAGCAGCTCCAGCGCCAGCTCGGTGGAGAGCACGGCGCTGCCCAGATCCATCAGCACCACGACACCGTCGCCGTCGTCCGCCTCGGTCAGCGCACCGCCGATGGCGACGGCATCCGTGCCGAACGTGTCGTCGTCGAGCCCCGCGGCGACCGCGATCCGCACCGGAGCCCCGTGCAGCATCTCCGACGCCAGGGCAACCGCCGCATCCGCCAGGCGGCGGCTGTGCGAGACCACGACCAGACCGACCATCAGCACCCATCCGGGGGTGCGGCGGACCGGCCCGGCATCAGGCTCCGCCCACGGCCGTTGCGGCCGCCTCGATCAGCAGCGTCACCGACGTCGCACCGGGGTCCTGGTGGCCGGCGCTCCGCTCGCCGAGGTAGCTGGCTCTGCCCTTGCGGGCGACCAGCGGCGTCACCTCGTCGCGCCCGGCGGCGGCGGCCGCGGCCGCCGCCGACAGCGCCGACGACAACGGCTTGCCGGCCGCGACCGCGGCCTCCAGCGCGTCCACCGCCGGCGACAGCGCATCCACCATCGTCTTGTCGCCCAGAGCGGCCTTGCCGCGGGAGATCACCCCGTCCAGCGCTGCCCGCAACGCCGCCGCGAAGGCCTGCGGATCGAGCGTCGAGGCGTCGCCGGCCGAGGTCGCCATGCGCAGGAAGGCCGTGCCGTACAGCGGTCCACTCGCGCCGCCGACCTTGCTGATCAGCGTCATCCCGGTCTTCTTGAGCAGCGCCGCCGGATCGGCCGGCGCGTCCGCCTCGAGCGCCGCCACCACGGCCGTCATCCCGCGGTCGAGGTTGGCGCCGTGGTCGGCGTCGCCGATCGCCGAGTCGAGCTCGGTGAGCATCTGCTTGTTGGCGGCGACCAGCCGGGCGAACTCCCGCACCCAGGCGAGCAGCGCGGGAGTGTCCACGGAGTCGGTCATCGCTCAGGCTCCCCAGCGCAGGCCCGGGGTACGCACCGGGGCGTCCCACAACCGCAGCGTCTCGTCGTCCGCCTTCAGCAGCGTCACCGAGCACCCGGCCATGTCGAGGCTGGTGATGTACGGCCCGACCAGCGACCGCGCCACCGACACCCCGGCCTTGTCGAGCAGCAGCTTCACCTCGTTGAACATCACGTAGAGCTCGAGCAGCGGCGTGGCGCCCATGCTGTTGACGAAGCAGATCACGCCGTCGCCGCCGGTGAAGTCGAGGTCGGCGAGGATCGGGCCGACCAGCATCTCGGCGATCTCCGAGGCCGGCGCGACGGGCACCCGGCGGCGGCCCGGCTCGCCGTGGATGCCGATGCCGACCTCCATCTCGTTCTCCGGCAGGTCGAACGTGGGCTTCCCGGCCGCCGGGACCGTGCAGGAGGTGAGCGCGACGCCCATGCTGCGGCCGTTGTCGTTGACCTTGCGGGCCACGTCGGCGACCTCGCTCAGCGAGCGGCCCTGGTCGGCGGCGGCGCCCGCGATCTTCTCCACCAGCACCGTCACGCCGACGCCACGGCGGCCGGCCGTGTAGAGGCTGTCCTGCACCGCCACGTCGTCGTTGGTCACCACCGACGCGACCTCGATGCCCTCGGCGAGCTCGGCGGCCATCTCGAAGTTCATCACGTCGCCGGTGTAGTTCTTGACGATGTGCAGCACACCGGCGCCGCCGTCGACGGCCTGGGTGGCGGCCAGCATCTGGTCGGGCACCGGCGAGGTGAAGACCTCGCCCGCGCAGGCGGCGTCGAGCATGCCGGGGCCGACGAACCCGCCGTGCAGCGGCTCATGACCGGACCCGCCGCCGGACACCAGACCGACCTTGCCCCGCACGGGCGCGTCGGCGCGGACGATGATCCGGTTCTCGAAGTCGACGCGCAGATCGTCGGGGTGGGCAGCGGCGATGCCGCGGAGGGCGTCGGAGACGACATTGGCCGGGTCGTTGATGAGCTTCTTCATCGTGGCTCCTCGCTGAGCGTGGTCCTAGCGAGAACTTACGCCGATCTTCGAATCAATTCCTAGGTCCTTCGGTCCAGATGTCGGCGTGCTGGGGAAGCCGTGCGGAGAAGGGCCGGGCGTAGGGTTGCGCGCGTGGATCAAGAAGAACGGATCGCCCTGTTCCTCGACTACGAGAACCTGGCGATCGGCGCCCGCGACCATCTCGGCGGGATGGCCTTCGACCTCCGCCCGGTCGCGGACGCGCTGGCCGAGCGGGGCCGGGTGGTGGTGCGGCGCGCGTACGCGGACTGGTCCTACTTCGATGACGACCGCCGCATGCTGACCCGCTCGCACGTCGAGCTCATCGACATCCCGCAGCGGATGGGCGCCTCCCGCAAGAACGCCGCCGACATCAAGATGGTCGTCGACGCGCTGGAGCTGGCGTTCGAGCGCACGTACATCTCGACCTTCGTCCTCTGCACCGGCGACAGCGACTTCACGCCGCTGGTGCACAAGCTGCGCGAGCTCAACAAGCGGGTGATCGGCGTCGGGGTGGAGAAGACCACCTCGCGGCTGTTGCCGCCGGCCTGCGACGAGTTCCTGTTCTACGACCGTCTCGAGGGCGTCGAGGTCCCGTCGTCGCGGCCCCGCCGGACCCGGCCGGCCGTCGTGCCCGAGAAGGAGCTACCGGCCGAGACGCCGGAGAGGCAGACGCCGCCCCCGGCTGTCGAGGAGCCGCCCCCGGCCGTCGAGGAGCCGCCCGCCCGCGACGCCGACAGCCTGGCCGCCCTGGTCGCCCAGACGGTTTCCGGCATGCAGGGCAGCGCGACCGGTGCGGTCACCGCGTCGATGCTCAAGCGCGCCCTGCTGCGCAAGGACCCGACGTTCAGCGAGGCCGACTACGGCTTCCGTGCCTTCGGCGAGCTGCTGCGGCACCTGGCCGGCAACAACGTGGTCGAGCTGGGCGGCGGGTCCGCCAAGGGCGACCCCGAGGTGACACTGCCCGAGCACGGCGACCGGGAGGCGGCCTTCGCCCTGCTCCGCACGGTGGTCGCGGAGCTGAGCTCGGGCGGCGGCGCGGTGGCGCTGTCCGGCCTCAAGAACCAGGTACGCAAGATCGCGCCCGACTTCAGCGAGAAGAAGCTGGGCTACCGCAGCTTCCTGCAGTTCTGCAAGGCGGCGGCGACGGCCGGCGTCGTCGGCCTGGTGTGGAGCCCCGAGGCCGACGACTACCTGCTCACCCCCGGCGGATCAGGCTCGCGCTGACCGGTACGCCCGCAGGCCGCGGGCACCCCACCGGATCGCCAGGGCGGCGGCCAGCGTGGCCAGGAGGCAGACGATCAGCGTGACGACCAGCGCCCCGGTCTCCTCGCCGGAGGCCAGCGCGACCACCACGATGATGTCGAGCAGCACCAGCGCCAGCGTGAGCGGGATCGCGAGGACCAGCGCGACGATCCGGCCGGTGGCCGACTTCGGGGGAGCGACGGTCCCCGGCCGCGTCGCCGGCGCCTCGGGCCGCGGGATCTTCTCCGGGTCGCGCGGCGGCTGATCGACCCGCACGCCCGGCGGGATGTGCTGGTCCAGCCAGGGGATCGCGCGCGCCGCGTCATGGAACATCGTCGGCTCGATCCGCACCGTGAAGGCGTCCGTGCCGATGAACAGGCGGCCGCCGTCCGGCCAGGCCAGCACCACGGCCGCCGAGTCGTACCGCACCGAGGTGCCGTCGCCGTCGGAGTCGACGATGGCGACGCCCTCCGGGCCGACGATCAGCCGCACGTCCGGGTTCTCCAGGCTGCGGTGCTGGGTGCCGCCCACCAGGTGCGGCGACACCGACGGCGCCGCGGTCAGACCCGTCCAGTCCGCGTCGCGGCCGCCCGGGGTCATCAGCAGGCCGTTCTCCCAGGCCGCCGCGGCCACCTCGGCGACCTGCCGCGCCGTCACCGCCTGCGTCTCGGCGAGCACCCGCTCCAGCGACTGCGACTCCAGCGGCCGACCGGTGAGCAGCGCGAACGCCTGGCCGGGCAGCCGCGCGCCCTGTTCCTCGGCGCGGGTCAGCTCGTCGCAGCGGCGGGCGACCACGGCCCGGACGTCGTTCTCCTCCACCCGGCCGAAACGCAGCGCGGCCAGCACGTCGACGAAGCCGCCGAGCACCGCGCCCCGCTTCTCCGGCAGCGCGTCGGCCGCGGCGGTGACCAGCGCGGTCCCGTCGGCCCGCGCGTCGTAGTCGGTGGTCACCGAGTACGACAGACCCTGCTCCTGCCGCAGCGAACGCATCATCGCCCGCTCCAGCACGCCGAGGAACACCCCGGACAGGGCCGAGCGGGGCACCACGGAGTCCCACACCACCGCGCCGGCGTCGCCGCGGAAGTAGGCGGGGGTCTTCGGCAACGCGGACGACGGCGCGGGGGCCGGGCGGCGCGGGCCGTCCAGCAGGTCCAGCCGCAGCCCGGCCGGCACCTCGTCGCCGGCGATCCAGAGCGCCGCGTTGCCCCGGGTGAAGAAGTGCGCCACCCAGGCGCGCAGCTCCTCCGGCCCGATCGCGGGCAGCCCCCACTCCGGGTATCCGTGCAGGCCGTAGTCGCGCGCGCCGTACCGCCACACGGCCATCGACTCGCCCAGGGCGCCGCCCCGGCCGCTCTGCTCCGTACGCAGGATCTCCTTCTCGGTCTCCAGCCGGTGCATCGGCAGTTCCCGCAGCGCCGCGCAGACACCGGTCAGGAACGGCACGATGTCCGCGGCCGTGCCCTGCGTGTGGAAGTAGGTGAACTCGGGCGTGGTCGCGCCGTTGTAGTGGTAGTCGGCGACGCCGATGTTGTGCAGCGCCAGATGCTCGACCAGGTGGGTGATGCCGCGCCGGGCCAGCCGCTCGTCCGCCTGCCCGACCCGGAAGACCAGGCCGGCGTGCATCGGCCCGGTGGTGGGCCCGAGCACCGTGGGCACCCCGTCGATCTCGGTCAGGCGTACCACTGTTCCCCCTTGAACGCCCACTCGCGGGCCGCGAAGAGCTTGTCCGACGCGTCGTTCCACGGACCGAGCGCGGCTCGCTGCCCCATCTGACGGAAGACGTTCGCCGTCGACCGGATGTCGTCGTAGACCCAGAACGCGAAGGCGAAGGACCCGAGGGTCAGATCAGCCTCGTACGTGCCCGGGACGAAGCTCGGGTGGCCGATCGACCGCTGTGCGGCCTCGTTCAGCTCGGGCCGCGCCTTGTCCATGTAGGCGGTCTTCTCCTTGTCGTCGGTCCAGACGATGTGCTCGACGATCGCCTGGGCGACCAGCCGGCCGTGCGGCGCGCCGGGCGGGGCCGCGAGCATCCGCTCCCGGGCGAA
>NZ_JBFAZH010000305.1:0-7324 GCF_040681735.1 Actinoplanes sp. NPDC051633
GGTGCGGTCGCCCGACTCTGCCCCAGGGTGTCCGCACCACAGGTCATCTCCGCTCGCGGCGGTGATATCCGCTGCCCTCGTGCCACGACTCGATCACCAGGTGGTCGGGCGGATCGCCGACTCGAGTCAGCACCGCCTCGCTGATGTCCAGCCGGAAGAACCCGGAATCAGGCATCTGTGTGTCCGCCGGTGGCGGCACCTCGACGGCCCGGCCCGCGAGCTTCGCATCGCCCTCCCACGCCTGGGGCGACTCCGACGGCGGCTCCAGCGTCGGGCTGTGCATCGCCACCCGCGGGTCGCGACGTATGTCTAGCAGCTTCCGCGCACCCGGCATCGACCCGAACATCAGCTCGCCGTCGTCGAATTTCGCCTCGGTGCCGCTCACCCTCGGCGACCCGTCCTTGCGCAGTGTCGCCAGCACCTTGTTGGTCCCCGCGTCGAAGCGCGCCCGCACCCGCGCCGCGAACTCCGGCGCATCACTCTCGATCTCCCGCCAACTCGCCATACCGAAGACCTTAGGAGCGGGGTACGACAAAACTAGAACGTCGTGTACTCCTGCCGGGCCAGCGTGAAACCGTGCCCACTCGGTGCGTGCGTACACCGGACCCCGGCGCTGGCGCTCGTACACACGAAGTCTCCGACCTGGGCGGCCTTGCCGTACGCCAAGATCTCGGCCGACCCCATCACCGTGTCGCCGGCGCACGTCAGCGTCGCCGCCTGCGCCGTCACCGTCACCGCGTTTCCCCACGCCTGCCGGCAGTCGGCCGGCTTGGCCGGCGGCTTCCAGGTCTTCTCGCCGATGTCGCACCGCGCCGACTCGGTGGTGACCATGCAGCCGATGTTCTTGGACGGCAACGTGAACTGGCGCGGCGTGGTCGGGCCACCGAGGCCGGTCTTGGGCTCGGCCGAGCCGGAGGAACTCGGAGAGTCGGCCGATCCACCACACCCGGCCAGCGCGAACACCACGCAGAGAAGCACCAGAGCACGCGCCATCCCGGCAGGATAGGGGCTTGACGGGTAACCGGTCGAGGGCGGACGGTCGAGGCGATGAGCACCAGAGAGATCCACGAGTCGTTGCCACCGGCGCTGCGGGATGCCGCGGACGACTTCGGGCTGCACCTGGCCCGCGTGGACAACCGGTCGGCGCACACGGTTCGCGCGTACCTCGGTGATGTCGTCTCTCTTCTCGATCACGCGGCGAAGGACGGTTGCGCGGGGCTGGACGATCTGGACATCACCGTCCTGCGGGGGTGGCTGGCGGCGCATCACTCGAGGGGCGCGGCGCGTACGTCTCAGGCTCGGCGGGCCGCGGCGGCCCGGACCTTCACGGCATGGGCGCACCGGTCGGGGCGGATCACCAGTGACGCCGGCGCGCACCTCGCCAGTCCCAAGGCGCACCGCGACCTGCCGACGGTGCTGCGTGCCGACCAGGCAGCGGAGTTGGTCGAGGCCACGGTCTCCACCGATGAGACGCTCGCGTTGCGCGACCGGGCCGTGCTGGAGGTGCTTTATGCGACCGGCATCCGGGTGAGCGAGCTCTGCGGGCTGGACCTGACCGACGTCGACGACTCCCGGCGGGTGGTCCGGGTCTTCGGCAAGGGCGCCAAGGAACGCATGGTGCCGTACGGCCTGCCGGCTCAGCGCGCCCTCGACGCCTGGCGTGAGCACGGCCGCCCGCACCTCACCAGTGACGGGCAGGCGCTCTTCGTCGGCGCCAAGGGTGGGCGCCTGCAGCAGACCGTCGCCCGCCGGATCGTGGCGACCGCGGCCCGTGTCGCCGGCCTGCCGCACACCAGCCCACACGACCTGCGCCACTCGGCCGCCACCCATCTGCTGGACGGCGGCGCCGATCTGCGCGCGGTCCAGGACCTGCTGGGTCACGCCTCGCTGTCGAGCACCCAGATCTACACCCACGTCTCCACCGAGCGCCTGCGCGCGGCTTTCCGCCAAGCCCACCCGCGCGCCTGACATCACTTACGATCGACACGTGAGCGCCGCAGATCCGCCGTTGTCCATCGCCGGCGCGCGTCTCCTCTTCTCACTCGACCCGGCCGTGTCCTATCTCAATCACGGTTCCTTCGGCGCGATGCCGATCCCCGTGCAGCGCACCCAGCAACGCCTGCGCGACGAGATGGAGTCGAACCCGGTCCGGTTCTTCAGCCAGGGCCTTCACGATCGCGTCGCGCACACCCGGCGCCACCTCGCCACCTTTCTCGGCGCCGACCCCGAGGGCAGCGCGCTGGTCGGCAACGCCACGTCCGGCGTCGCGCTGGTTCTGCAGTCGCTGCGGCTGGGTTCGGGCGACGAGGTGCTGCTGACCGACCACTCGTACGGCGCGGTCGGGTTCTCGGTCCGGCGGCAGTGCCGGCGCTCGGGCGCCACCGCACGCACCGTCGCGATCCCGCTCGGTGCGTCGGAGGCCGAGATCGTCGAGCGCATCCGCACGGCGCTGCGTCCGGGTCGCACCAAGCTCCTGGTCGTCGACCAGCTGACCTCCGCAACGGCAACGATCTTCCCGGTACGAGCGATCGCCGCGGCAGCGCGTGCCCACGAGATCCCCGTGCTGGTCGACGCCGCCCACGTCCCGGGCATGCTGCCGGTCGACGTCAACGCGATCGGCGCCGACTTCTGGGTCGGCAACCTGCACAAGTGGGCCTTCGCCCCGCGTGGGACCGCCCTGCTCTCGGTGGCTCCGGCCTGGCGCCGGCGGATCGATCCGCTGGTCGTCTCGTGGGAGCACGACCGCGGTTTCCCGTGGCACGTCGAATCGCAGGGCACACTCGACTACACGGCGTGGCTCTCCGCGCCGTCCGGCCTCTTCGTCCTGCGCACGCTCGGCGTCGACGCGGTCCGGCAGCACAACGCGGCGCTCGCCGCCTACGGCCAGCGGGTGGTCGCCGACGCGCTCGGTGTCGCACCCGAGGAGCGCCCCGAGCCGGGCGACCCGGCGGCCGCGATGCGCCTGGTTCCGCTGCCGACCGGCATTGCGACCACCGAGCCGGAAGCGTCCGTCCTGCGCGACCGCATCGCCGACAAGATCTCGGTGGTGACGGCGATCAACGCGTGGGGCGGCCGGGGTTGGCTGCGGCTGAGCGCCCAGGTCTACAACCGCCCGGAGGAGTACGACCGCCTGGCCGAACTGCTGCCCGGCCTGCTCAGCACCCGAGACTGAACGGGCCCGCCGACGTATCAGGGGCACCTCGACGCGAATGTCACAGCGGCTTGAGTCGCACCTGTCCGAGGCCCAGCAAGAGCAGCGGATCCAAGTAGGCCGACCCGCGCCGCAGGCCCCAGTGCAGGCACGCCTCGACCGCACAACCCGGGTGGCCGGCCGCGAGAGTCCCGATGGACTCGCCCGTGCCGACGACGTCGCCGACGGTGACGGTTGACAGAACCGGCTCGTAGGTCGTCCGGAGTCCACCCTGGTGCTCGACGCTGACCACGCCGCGACCGGCGACCAGACCAGAGAACACCACCCGTCCAGGGCCGGCCGTTCCCACGATCGTTCCGGGCGACGACGCGAGATCAACGCCCCGGTGCCCGGCAAGCCAAGGCGCCGGCGGCGGATCGAAGGCGCGCATCACCCGACCCGAGGCCGGTGCAGCAAAGGCCGGGGCACCCAAAGCCGGCGACGGCGCATCAAGAGCCGACACGGCGACGGCTGGCCCAGCAGAAACCGGGGCAAAGGCCGGTCCAACGGAGGCCGGCGCAACGGAGGCCGGCACCGGGGCCGACCCGCTTTTGGAACCGTAGGCCGGCCCGACCAGAGCTGCCCGAACGGGAGCGCCCACCGCTGGATGCTCCGGCAAGGCCAAGGCAACCGGCGCGCTGAACGAAACGAGAAGGGACGCCAAGAGCAGTGAGGGCATGCGCCGCAGCATGCCGAAAACGGCCGAGGCCCGTGGGACCCCTGTGGATAACCCCGGGTCAGCCGCCGAAGCCGGCGTTGTCCGGCAGGGAGATGTCGGGCTTCTCGAGCTCCTCGACGTTGACGTCCTTGAACGTCATCACCCGCACGTTCTTCACGAACCGCGCCGGCCGGTACATGTCCCAGACCCAGGCATCATGCATCTCGACCTCGAAGTACACCTCTCCGTCGGAGTTGCGCACGTGCAGGTCGACCTGGTTGGCGAGGTAGAAGCGACGCTCCGTCTCGACCACGTAGGAGAACTGGCGGACGATGTCGCGATACTCCCGGTAGAGCTGCAGCTCCATCTCGGTCTCGTACTTCTCGAGATCCTCTGCGCTCATCGCTCCTCGCCCTCCATTGCCTCATCTTCCCCCACCGGGGTCGCGGGCCGCGACGGCTCGCCCGACGCCACGCCGACGGTACCCTCCGTCGCAGGCCAGAGCGTAAGCGCCTCGGAGGTGTCGGCCACGGCCGGGCGACGCGCCCGCGGCGGCCGGTTGACCCGGCCGGAGGCGGTCGCCACGTTCACGTACGAGAACCGGTGCTCGACGCACGGCCCGTGCCGGGTCAGCGCGGCGCTGTGCTCGTCGGTGATGTAACCCTTGTGCTCGGCGAAGCCGTAGTCCGGAAAGCGGCCGTCCAGCTCCACCATCATCCTGTCCCGCGTCACCTTGGCCAGCACGCTGGCCGCCGCGACGCACGCGGCCACCCGATCACCCTTCCACACCGCCAACCCCGGCGCGCCCAACCCGTCGACCGGGAATCCGTCGGTCAGAACGTACTCGGGGCGGGTGGTCAGCAATGCCAGCGCGCGTCGCATCGCGCTGAGGTTGCACACGTGCAGGCCGCGCTGGTCCACCTCGGCCGGCGGGATGATCACGACCGACCAGGCCAGCGCACGCTTGACCACCTGGTCGTAGACGCGCTCGCGGGCCAGGGCGGTGAGCAGCTTGGAGTCGGCGAGCTCGTCGATCTCGCCGCGTTTGCCCTCGGGCAGGATCGCGGCCGCGGCCACCAGCGGGCCCGCGCAGGCGCCCCGCCCGGCCTCGTCGGCCCCGGCCACGTGCCGGAAGCCACGCCGCTGCAGGGCCCGCTCCATCGCCCAGAGGCCGGCCTCGCGGCGGATGACGGTGCGCGCGGGGGTCAGCATGAGATCAGCCGCCGCAGGAGCGAGGCGAGCTCGAGGGGGTAGAACGTCTCGTCCGTGGCGTCGAGCTCGGCCGCGGACCACCACCGGTGCCCGTCGATCGTGCGCTGCTCCTCGGCGTCCATGCCGGCCGTGGAGACCTCCCACGATGGCACCTGGAGATAAAAGAACTCCTGGTCCTGGCGGTAGTCCCGGCCGTCGTAGCTGAACTCCGTCACCTGCTGCCACACGGGGCGACCAAGGTCAGCGGGTGGCACGCGCAGCCCGGTTTCCTCGAAGAGCTCCCGCGCCGCGCCCTCGGCCGGACTCTCCCCGGGGGAAAGGCCGCCGCCGGGCGTGAACCACCAGCGCAATGAAGGGCGGGCCGGGTCGGTGCCGCGCAGCAGCAGGGCGCGGCCGGAACCGTCGACGAGCACGACGCGTGCGGCACGGCGGTCGAGGACGGTCACGCCAACAGCTTATTGCGCCCGCGGTCGATCTTTCGAACGGCGGGGGGTCACTTGGCCGGGGCGGGAGCGGGGACGCCCTCGAAGGTCGGCGGCACGGACAGCCACGTCGCCCTGTTGACCGGCCAGAAGATAGTGAAGGCGCGGCCCACGATCGAGTCGGCCTTGATCGTGGCCTCGTCGATGTTCTGGCTCGTCTCCCAGTGCTCCAGGGAGTCGGCGGAGGCCTCGCGGTGGTCACCCATCACCCACAGGCGCCCAGTTGGGACCGTGATGTTGAAGGGCTCGTCGGCCGCCGCGTTGGGCGTGCCGTCCGCGTCGCGGTAGATGTACGGCTCGTCGAGCGCGCGCCCGTTGACCGTGATCCGCTGCTGCCCGTCGCAGCAGACGATGTGGTCGCCACCGGTGCCGATGATGCGCTTGATGAAGTCCTCGCCCTCGGTGCCGCTCTGCCACTGCTGGGGCGCCTTGAAGACGACGATCTCGCCCCGCCGGGGCTCACGGAAGTCGTAGACGAGCTTGTTGACCAGCACCCGGTCGAGCACGTTGAGCGTGTGCTCCATCGAGGGCGACGGGATGTAGAAGGTCTGCAGCACGAACGCTCGGACCAGGACGGCGACCAGGATCGCCACCCCGACGAGAATCGGCAGCTCGCGCCAGAAGGATCCGCGGCGCTTCTCGGTCTGCTCGTCAATCACGATCGGAGCCTACGTGCCCGTGGCGAGAACGTCAGTCCAGAACGCGCGGAGAGTCCCGCAGTTAACAGGAACGGCAGGATAAGTGCACCGGTTTCCGGATCGGGCCGATCCCCGCCCGCGGGCGCCGCGGCGGTCGGCTTGGCCGCGGCGAAGGTCTTCCAGTTGTCCGGGACGTCCAGGCCGGTGAAGCGCTTGCTCGGCCAGACGATCACGAACGCGCGGCCGATCACGTTGTTGACCGGCACCGGGCCCTGACATCGGGCGTCCTGCGAGACGCCGCGATGGTCGCCCATCACGAACATCTGCCCGGGCGGGACGGTCACCTCACCGAAGACGCGGCTGCTGCACTGGCCGGCGACGGGCGGGGCGTCCAGCGAGCTGTTCTCGAAGATGTACGGCTCGGTGATCGACTTGCCGTTGACCTTGATCCGGCCCTGGTTGTCACAGCAGGCGACTTTGTCCCCCTCGAGGGCGATCACCCGTTTGATGAAGTCGCGCTCGCCGGGCCGGCTCACCCCGACCAGGTCGCCGATGGTGCGGCCGAGCTTGGCGCCGAACGAGTTGCTCAGCGGCTCGCCGTTCACCTCGGGCAGCCACTTGTCGGTGCCGCGGAACACCACGATCTCGCCGTAGGTGGGGTCGCGCATGTCGTAGACGACCTTGTTCACCAGCACCCGGTCGCCGATCTCCAGCGTCTGCTGCATCGACCCGGAGGGGATGAAGAAGGCCTGGACCAGGAAGGTCCGGATCAGCACGGCGAGGCAGAACGCCACCACCAGCAGCAGTGGCAGCTCCTGCCACAGGGGCATCTCCTTGCGCCGGATCACCCGGCCGCGTCGCCGCTGGCTGGACACCCCGCCGCCACGATAGCCGTCCATCTGTCCCACGCTACGCATCTCCTGCCGCCGTCCGGACGGGCCCCGGATACAGCACTACCGCCCGGACACGCCGTCTGGACGTGGTCGGGCGGTAGTGCGAACGATGTTCCATCCGTCACTGGCGCAAGAGTAGTTCGCTCTCGGCGCATTTGACGGATCGATGATCGTCAGCTGACGGTCTGCTTCTCCCGAAACTTGTTGATCACGATAATTTCCAAGTTTTAAACAAGGATATAATGCAGTTT
>NZ_JBFAZH010000306.1:0-7323 GCF_040681735.1 Actinoplanes sp. NPDC051633
TCGACGCCGGCGGCCCGGGCAAGGCCGGCGGCGAGGGCGGTGGTCACCATGGCGACGAGCGTGGCGATGACGCCGGTGACGACGAGCTTGCGGAGCCGATGGGTACGGCCCGGTGCCGGGCCTGGGACCACTCCGATGTCATTCATGTCGTTCCTCCCGCACCGGGATTACTCTTCGCCGTCGGCCGGCAGGCGCTCCGGCAGCCCGAGCCGCGGGAACTGGTCGTCGTGGAACGTGATGATCTCGGTGATCGCCCCGCCGGTGACGCGCAGGACGTCGATCGTCAGGGGCAGGTACGCGCCCTCCCGCTTCTGCCAGTGATAGAAGGCGACGGCGGGCTGCCGGTTCACGGAGGTGGGGACGGCACGCAGATTCTGCATGCCCGCGAAGCCGCTCTCGACCCAGTAGCCGACCACCGCGTCGCGGCCGACCTGCAGGCCCGGCGTGGGCGGCATCGAGCTGCGGACGTCGTCGCGCACCATTGCGGCGAGCCGGCCGATGTCCGTGGCCACGCTGGCCTCGGTATACCGGCGCACCAGCTCGCGGGTCCCGGCATCCTCCCGACCGCCGGTCCAGTCCTGCCGCTCGGCGGGCAGGTTTTCCCGCATGCCGGCGCGGGCCCGTTGCAGCGCGCTGTTCACGGAGTTGACGGAGTCCCCGAGGAGCTCCGCGACGTCCTTCGCCGGCCAGCCGAGCACGTCCCGCAGGATCAGCACGGCCCGCGGGCGCGGCGCGAGGTGCTGGACGGCGACCAGGTACGCCAGCTCGATCGTCTCCCGTGCGACGGCAACGGACTCCGGCTCGTCCGCGTCACCCGCGGGCAGCTCGTCGAGCAGCCGGTCGGGGTAGGGCTGCAGCCACAGCACCTCGCCGCCGGTCGCCGGCTGCGGGCGGCACTTGGCGAGCAGGTCCAGGCAGGCGTTGGTGGCGATCCGGTACAGCCAGGCCCGGAACGTCGACCGCCCCTCGAAGGTCTCCCGCCGCCGCCAGGCACGCAGGAACGTCTCCTGGACCGTGTCCTCGGCGTCCTCGAACGAGCCGAGCATCCGGTAGCAGTGCACGTGCAGCTCCCGCCGGTGCCGCTCCGCCAGCCCCGAGAACGCCGGCTCGTCGACCTCGCTCAGCCGGCTTCCGCCCAGCCCGCCCATGCCCAGCTCCTTCAGCCGCATGTCCGCCCTCATCGCGTCATCCTTCCGCCTCATCGTGTCCGTCGTAGGTGTGACGCGTGGGGGCCTGACAACTCATCACTCGGAGTGGAGACGCCGGCCGATGCTCGTGACCGGGTCACCGGCGGATATCGAGGAACATCGTCCGGTTGATTGCGGCACCATATGACCATGGTCGACACCGCTGGTCTGCTGGCCGCCTACGACGCGCAGATGCGCATGCCGACCGGCGCCGTCCCGTCCGGCTTGACCTACGAGTACGACGGTCCGGTCCTGAGGATCGTCGGCTCGCACGTGGGACGGATCCGGGCGCCGCGCGACGTCGGCGTCACCGGCGCCGAGCTCGACCGCCTGATCGCCCGCCAGCGAGACTTCTTCCGGGCCCGGGGCGAGGGCGTCGAGTGGAAGCTCCGGGCCCACGACCTGCCCGCGGATCTTCCCGATCGCCTGGTCGCGGCCGGTTTCGTACCGGAGGAGCCGTCGGCGGTGCTGCTCGGCTTCGCCGAGGAGGTGGCCGCCGAACCGGTCCTGCCCGACGGCGTCGTGCTGCGGCAAGTCAGCGAAGCCGCGGACCTGCACCGCATCGCCGGCCACCAGACCGAGGTGTGGGGGTTCGACTGCTCCTGGGTCGCGGCCGACCTCATCGCCCGGGTGTCGGCGGACCCCGGCCAGATCACCGTCATGGTCGCCGAGGCCGGTGATCGGCTGGTCTGCACCGCCTGGTCGGTGTACAGCCCGGGCACCGACTTCGTCGCTCTGCTCGGCGGCACGACATCGCCGGACTGGCGGGGACGCGGCCTCTACCGTGCGATTCTCGCCGCCCGGGCCACGGAGGCCGTCGTCCGCGGCTTTCGGCTGCTGCACGTCGACGCCTCCCCGGCCAGCGCGCCGATCCTGCGCCGGTGCGGCTTCCACGACATCACCACGTCCACGCACTACCAATGGTCGCCGCCGACGTGACCGCGACGGCTACCCCAGCGCCAGGACCAGGCCGGCCGCCAGGAGAAGCCCGGCGGTGAGCCCGTGGATGCCCAGCGCGGCGGAGGGCTTCCCGCCGTTTCTGACCACGATCACGGCGTCCGCGATCGGCGTGAGCGCGGCGGCGATCAGCGACCAGCCGAGCGTCGTGCGATCGGAGGCGGCCCAGACTACGAGCAGCACCACCCCGAGGTGATATCGCGGATGCCTTTGATCTCGGTCAGGGCGCGGAGGCTCTCGGCGGGCACGCCGAACGCGAGCGTCGCCCGGCGAGGTGTCAGGAGGAAGCGGACACCGATGGCGATGATCGCGGCACAGGCGAGGAGCGCGACCAGCAGGGCGGCGAGTTGCATGGCGGGGAGGTCCTTCCGGCGTGTGTCTAGCGACGTTATCTAACAATGCTATCGTACGTGCATGTCTCCCCGACCCGCCCCGGACCTCCAGCTGAGACGCGAACAGGTCATCCACACTGCGCGCGACCTCGCGGAGTCCGAGGGCTGGTCCGCCGTCACGATGCGCCGTCTCGCCGCGGAGCTCGGCGTCACCCAGCCGGTGCTCTACTCGGCCTTCGCCGGCCGTCAGGCCATCCTCGACGCGGTGGCACTGCACGGCTTCAGCGCCATCGCCGCCGCCCTCGAGGCTGTGGAGGTCTCGCCGTTGGCGCGGATGCGCGCCTACCTCGAGTTCGCCACCGCCCATCCCAGGACGTACGAGGCGATGTTCTCAATGCCGTCGGGGCTGGCTTTCGCGGCAGACGACACCCCGGAACCGCTCAGGCGGGCGTTCTCCGGCATCCGCGACGCCTTTCCCGATGCCGACGGCACGCGCGCGGAGGTCACCTGGTCGACGCTGCACGGCCTGGCCACCCTCCAGGCCGGCGGGCGCCTCCGTCAGGCCCAGGCCCGGGCGCGGCTCGACCTCGCCCATCGCATGCTCACCCAGCAGGAGACCCACTGACTATGCGCGACGCGCAGACCTTCGGTCTTCGCCGCGATCTAGGCTGTGCGAATGCGCGTACTGGTCACCGGGGCGCGGCGGGGGATCGGTGCCGCTCTCGCCGCCGGACTTGCCGCGCCCGGTCGCACTGTGCTCATCCACCATCTCGCGGCGGCCCCGGAGGCCGAGGCCGTCGCCGCACGCTGCCGGGAACGCGGCGCGGAGTCCGTCGTGCTGGAGGCCGATCTGCGTGACGTGGACGCGGTCGTCGATCTGGCAGCTCGCGCCGGCGCGGTGGATGTGCTGGTGAACAACGCCGCTCGCGCGTCCAACGTGGACATCCGCGACCTCTCGCACGTCGAGTGGCAGCAGACGTTCGCGGTCAACGTGACCGCACCCATGGTGCTCGCCCGGGCGCTCGCCGCCGGCATGGCAGAGCGCCGGTGGGGGCGGATCGTCAACATCGCTTCCGCCACCGTACGGCTGGGTGGGCCGTCCGGGCCGTCGTACGTGTCCAGCAAGGCCGCTCTGATCGGGCTGACCCGATCACTGGCCCGGTCCTACGGCCGGGACGGCATCACCGTGAACGCGATCTCGCCGGGGGAGGTCGCCACCGAGGGCGAACTCGAGCTGCCCCCGCCTCCGGTGAGTGCGACCGCGGTGCAGGCGATCCCCGGCGTCCTGGTTCCGGACGACATGGCCGGCACCTTGCGCTACCTCGTCTCGGACGACGCCGCCAAGACGACCGGGCAGGTCATCGAGGTCGGCGCCGGCATGGTCCTCCGATAGCCGACTCGCCGCGAATCAGGCGTACCTGAAAATTGCCTTAAGTCGATGCGGAGCCTGGCTCTTCGCGCGGTCGTGTGCCAGGCTGCTACCCCGGACTGAACCGGTTCAATAGAGGAGGGCTAATGTTCCGCAAGGCTGTCGTCGTCCTGCTGGTTGCAACGCTGCTGCCGCTGAGTTCCTGCGGTGTCCGGAGCAAGCGTGGCGATCGCCATGACAAGAACGCGTCCGGCAACAGCTCCGGCTCGGGTTCGGAGAACTCCGGAATCGGCGGCAACCCGGCCGGCGGCGCGCAGACGGTCCAGGTGAACAAGTCCGCGACCGTCTACGGGTTGACGGTGAACCTGGTTTCGGTGTCCTACGATCCGTCGGTCGAGGCGTCCGGCTTCGGCGGTGACGATTCGCCGCTCACCGCGGAAGTCGCGATCGAGAACATCGCGAAGTCCGGCGTCTCGGGCGACGTCGGCTTCACGATCAAGTTCGAGGACGCCGGCTTCACGGGCGGACTGAAGCCGAAGATGAGCAGTCTCGCTGCCGGCGACAACACCAAGGCCACCGTCAACTTCCAGGTCGACCCGGGCGCTCAGGTGGGTGACCTCAAGTCGGGTGTCGTGCTGCTCGGCGACAGCAACGAGGTGCAGGCGGAGATCCCGCTCAACGAAACGGGCAAGGTCGTGGACCTGGCGCCGAAGCCGCTCATCGACAAGGCGGTGACCAGGAAGACCGGCGACGGTACGGTCCGGTTCAACGAGTGTGCGCTGCGGGCCGACTACCCGAACAAGCACGAGCAGGTGGAGAAGGACTTCCGCCTGATCGTCTGTTACCTGGATACGCAGAACGACAGCAAGTACAACCTCGTGCTGGTGTCCGAGGACAAGTTCAAGATTCGTCTGCCGGACGACTCGTCGCAGTCCGCCGATCAGTTCATCGGCTACAACTCCCCACGGGGCAAGAAGACCCACGACGTCGAGGCCGCCTGGAAGATCAGGTGGCCGGAGGGCGGCAGCCCGGGCAGGTACCGGCTCGAAGTGCAGCTCCTCGACGAGGGCGCGGTCCACAAGCTGACCCTGAACGTCCCGGCATGACGATCGAGGTTCAACGGCTGTGGGGTACGTGCTGAGCCGGCTTCACCGGCCGATGTTGGCCGTGACCCAGGCGTGCGGCAGGGGGATGGGCGTGCCCCGCTTGCCGGGAAGGTCGTCCTGGGCCGGGGCTTCGACCAGGCGGATGCCGCGGCCGAAGCCGGTGACCGCCGCGGCCGCGCGCCGGCCGTCGAACGTCCAGCCCTCCACTCGGCGGTAGCCGACGATCTCACCGTGGCGGACGACGCCGACGTGCCGCACGTACTCGAAGTCATCGCTCGTGTCGATCCGCGCCCGGAAGTGGACGACGGCGTCGATGGCGGCCCAGGGCTCTCGCTGCCGGCGGCCGTTCCAGTCGTCCGGACCCAGGACCACGCCGTCGGCGTCGATGGCGAACAGCACCTCGCGCCGGGCCGCCCGCCGGACGCGTCCGGCCACGACCACGCCCACCACCAGCGCGAGAACGAGCCCGACCACGAACAGCTGACGGTTGTCCGGCCAGTGCCAGAGCCCGAGCGTCATGAGCCCGGCCGGCACCACACTCGACAGCAGTAGCACGGCACCGGTGCGTACGCGTCCTTGACGGACCTCGTACGCTCCGGCGGCGTCGATCGACACACCCGCACGGTAGCTTGCAAGGTCCACCGCGCCGTCGTGCGGCTCTATGCTGCACGGATGGCAGCGTGTTCCGAGCTGGCCGTCGGGCGTCGTTCGCGACGCGTCGATGGTCGCTTCGGGGTAACCCCGAGGGCGAAGGTTTGACCACCGCAGCACATCGCCGGCGCGACTCTGCGCTTCGCGCAGGCAGGCGCAGGCACGACCGGGCATCGTCGGGACACGCTGCCGCCCTTGTCCGGTACGCGGCCCGGCGCCAACCCGCATCGCGGGTGGCCGGCGCGCTCGCCGATGCCTTCCTTGCCGGGCCGTGGCAGTCCGAGGCGCTGCTCGAGGCGGCCGCCACGGTCCTCGGCCGGCGGTTCCGCTGGGTGGAACCGCTGGTGGCCGCGGTCCTCGGCGCCTATCGGGATGCGCCGACCGATCGGCCGCGGGAGCTGGCCGGCTTCCTGGCCGAGCTGGACCGGCTGCCGCCGTTCCGGCGGGTGGGGGTGCATCGCGCGATCATCCGCCGACGGGTGGCCGCGCCGACCCGGGCCGTCCGCATGCGGTGGAATGCACCGCGACTGGACGATCTCGGCGTCCTCGCCGATTTCCTCGATCTCGACGATGACATGCTGGACTGGTTCGCCGACCGGCGCGAGATCAACCGTCATGCCCGTGATGAACGGCTGCGGCACTACCGTTACACGTGGCTGCCCCATCGGCTGATCGAGGCACCGAAACCCAGGCTTCGCTCCCTGCAGCGTCGGCTGCTCGACGAGGTGCTGGCGGTCATCCCGGTGCACGATCGGGCGCACGGGTTCGTGCCGGGGCGCGGCGTGCACACCTTCGCCGCCGGGCACGCGGGCCGCGCCGTACTGGTGAGCCTGGATCTGCGCTCGTTCTTCTCCGGCATCACGGCCGCCCGGGTCTACCGGGTGTTCAGGCAGGCCGGATATCCGGAGCCGGTCGCGCACACGCTGACGTCGATCGTCACCACCCGGACGCCGGCCCACGTTCTGCGGCGGGCCCCCGACGCGAGGTGGGCGGCGCTGCTGCGGCAGCCGCACCTGCCGCAGGGCGCGCCGACCTCGCCCGCGCTGGCAAACTTGTGTGCGTTCCGGCTGGACCGGCGACTGACCGGCCTCGCCGAACGATTCGACCTGCACTATTCGCGTTACGCCGACGACCTCGCCTTCTCCGGCGCCCTCGGTGTCCACCGGACTGATGATCTGATCACCTACGTGCGTCGCATCGTGGTCGAGGAAGGCTTTGCGGTGCATCCGGGGAAGACGCGGATCCGGCATCGTGGCGACCGTCAGCAATTGGCCGGCCTGGTGGTCAACAGCCGTCCGGCCGTGCCGCGTGCCGACTACGACCGGCTCCGGGCCACGCTGCACGACGCCGCCAGGAACGGCCTCGAGGCGGCGAACCGCGAGGGCCATCCGGACTTCGCGGCTCATCTTGCCGGCCGTGTCGCCTGGACCTCCCATCGCCACCCCGTCCGGGCCGCCAAGCTGCAGGCTCTGCTCTCGGCGGCGCTCGAGCCGCAGACCTCTCGCTTAGCAACGCTCGGCGGTCCCGATGCCTGATGACGCTCTCGCTCGGCTGATCGATCTGGTGCCGCCACCATCGCCAGGACCGGCACCGGTCGACTGGGATGCGGTCGACCGCCAGGTGGCCTCTCCGCTGCCGAGCGATTACCGAGCCTACGTGAGTCGTTACGGTCTCGGCTGCATCAACGGCCTCTATTGGGTGCTGCATCCGCACGGCACACC
>NZ_JBFAZH010000307.1:0-7316 GCF_040681735.1 Actinoplanes sp. NPDC051633
TTTACCTCTCACTTTTTTATTTTCTTTCAAGTGTCTGTAAGTGATTGTTTTGTTTGTGACACGATCGATTGTGATGTCTAATTGGTTCAATTGGTGATAATTTAACAGATGAAGATGATACTTCTGAATCTGAAGATCAATCAAGTAGTTCTGATGAAGCAACGGTGACACGAAGTAATGTTATCGTCCTGATGCGCTCGGCGCGCCCGCCGCGGGTGCTGCTCGTCGCCACGTTCCGCACCGACGAGCTGCATCGGGGGCATCCGCTGCGGCCGTTCCTGGCCGAGCTCGACCGGGTCCGCGGCGTCCAGCGTCTCGACCTCGACCGGCTCGACCGCGACGGCACCGCCGAGATGCTGACCCATCTGCTCGGCGTGGAGCCCGAGCCGCACACGGTCGACACGGTGTTCGAGCGGGCCCAGGGCAACCCGTTCTTCATCGAGCAGTTCGCCGCGTCCGGCGACGAGTGCGGCGACATCCCCGACAACCTTCGCGACTTGCTGCTGTCCCGGGTCGACCAGCTGCCCGAGCCGGCCCAGCGGGTGCTGCGGGTGGCCGCGGTCGGCGGCACCAAGTTCGGTCACGAGCTGCTGACCCGCGTGGCCGGCATGGCCGTGGCCGAGCTGGAGTCGGCGCTGCGCACGGTCGTCGCCGCTCAGCTGATCGTCGTCGACGCCTCGGGTGGCTACGAGTTCCGGCACGCGCTGGTCCGTGAGGCGGTGCACGACGACCTGCTGCCGGGCGAGCACGCCCGGCTGCACGCGCGCTATGCCGAGATCATCGAGGCGGAGCCCCGGCTCCTGCCGATGGGCCGCGCGCCGGTCGAGATCGCCCACCACTGGCACGCCGCGCACGACAACCCCAAGGCGCTGGTCGCGGCCCGCAAGGCGGCCGAGGATGCCGGTCGGCGCTACGCGTTCGGCGAGCAGGCCCGGCTCCTCGACCGCGTGCTGGAGCTGTGGGAGCAGGTGCCCGACGCGGAGGAGCTGCTCGGCACGTGCCACGCCGACCTGCTCGAGGAGGCGGCGATCGCCGCCATCGACGCGGGCGAGATCATGCGTGCGCTGACCCTGACCAAGGCGGCTCTGCACGGGCTCGATGCCGAGACCGAGCCGGTGCGGGCCGCGCGGCTGTTCGTCCGGCGGGCCAGGCTGATGCAGAACGCGGGCAAGAGCAACGGCTCGTCCGAGTCGCGCGAGGCCTATCGGATCCTGCAGACCACACCGCGCACCGGGGAGTCGGTGCGGCTGCTGGCCGACGTGGCGCACGCGCTGAACGGCGTGGACAACGATCTGGCGAGCGAGATCGCACGGCAGGCCGTCGCCGAGGCCAAGGAGCTGGGCAACGTGCCGGCCGAGATCACCGCGACGATCACCCATGGCCGGGTGTGCTCGGGGCGCGTCCCGGCCGAGGAGGCCCTGCCCTCTCTGCTGGCCGCGGTCGAGACCGCGCGGACCTCCGACGACCTGCAGAACCTGGCGTGGGGCCTGGTCAACATCTCCGACACCCTGTTCGAGCTGGGGCGCTACGTCGAGTCGGCGGACGCCGCGTGGGAGGGTGTGCCCAACGCCGACCGGGTGGGCGTGAGCCGCACCCACGGCGTGTTCCTGCTCGCCAACTACGCCGAGGCGCTGATCGCGCTGGGCCGGTGGGACGAGGCCGACGCGTCGCTGGCCGACGCCGCCCGCCTCGACCCGCCCGGCACCCTCGCGCTGCCCCCGCTGCGGCTGCGCACCCACCTGCGGCTCGACCGGGGTCACGAGGGCGCCGAGGCGCTGCTCGCCCGGACGACGAGCTTCCTCGGGAAGCCGTATCTGAAGGACGAGGACCGCCTCTCCCTGCTCGAGCTGCGGCTGATGGGCGCCATCGCCCAGGACGACCACGTGTTGATGGCCTCGGCGGTCCGGGTGGCACTGGCCGAGCCGTCGATGACGCGACGTCCGCGATACGGCTGGCCGACGCTGGCCGCGGCCGCCACCGCGGTGGACCGGCTCGGCGACGACGAGCTGGCCGCCCAGGTGCGCGCGCTGGCCGAGCGGATCCCGGTGCGCCGCACAGTCGACCGGGCGTTCGCCTCGCAGGTGGAGGCCACGCTGGGCCACGACGTGAAGTGCTGGCGCCAGGCGGTCGACGAGTGGCGCGCCGACGGCCAGCGGCACCCACTCGCGGTGGCGCTGCTGGGCTATGCGGCCGCGGCGGCAGGCGCGGGGGACAGGGCGGCGGCCGGTGCCGCGATCGAGGAGATGGCCGAGATCGCCGGCTCGCTGGGCGCGGTGCCGCTGCTCACCGAGGCGACGACACTTGCGCACCGGCTGGGCCTGCGCTCGGCGGCGGCCGCGATCCCGCTGGGCACCGAGCTGCTGACCGCCCGCGAGCGCGAGGTGCTGCGCCTGGTCGCCGAGGGCCACAGCAACAGCCGCATCGCTGAGCAGCTCTACATCTCGCCGAAGACGGCGAGCGTCCACGTCTCCCGCATCATCGCGAAACTCGACGTGGGAAACCGCGTCGAGGCGGCGGCGGTGGCCCATCGCCTGGGTCTGCTGGACCGATGACCTCCGTGCGGCTCCTGGCCGACCTGCCCGAGCTCATCGAGCCGGTCGGCCGGCTGCGGTGCGTCGAGTTCGGCAGCCCGGAGACCCTCGACGAGTGGATCGCCGCGACGCGGCGTGAGGCCGGCCGCACCGACCTGCCGGTCACCTGGGTGGCGGTCGACGACGCCGGCTCCGCGCTCGGCGCGGTCGGGCTCGGCACCAGCGACGTGCCGGACCGGCCGGAGCTCGTGCCCTGCGTGTGGGGCATGGTGGTGCGGTCCGACCTGCGGGGCCGCGGCGTCGGCCGGCTGTTGCTCCGCAGCCTGACGGAGTTCGCGGCCGGCCGTGGATTCGAGCGGATCTGGGTGCTGACCGGGCCGACGGCGGTCCGCTTCTACGAGCGCTGCGGCTGGCGGCGCGTGGAGGAACGGGACGGCGACACGTTGCTGCTCAGGGAGCGTTAGCCGAGCCGCGGCCTGCGGCGGCGAGTACGTCTAAGGTCGATGACCATGGCCGACAGCGAGTGGCGCGACATCCTGGACCGGCTGGACCGTCACGGGGAGTCGGGCCGGCTCTCCCCGGACACCGCCACGCTGCCCGAGCTGATGGACACCTATCGGGTGCCGGGGGTCAGCATCGCGGTGGCCGACGTGAGTGGAGACGAATGGGCGGCGGGCTACGGCCCGGTGAGTCCACGGACCGCGTTCCAGGCGTGCTCGATCAGCAAGCACGTCGCCGCGTTCGGCGCACTGCGACTGGTCACCGACGGCGTCCTGGGCCTCGATGCCGAGATCGGCGACCACCTGACGTCCTGGCAACTGCCGGCCGACGAGGAGTGGCAGCCGCGAGTGACGCTGCGCCAGCTGCTGGCGCACACGGCCGGCCTGTCCAGCAACTGGTTCCGCGGCTACGGCCGGGGCGAACCGACGCCGACCCTGCTGCAAACCCTGCACGGTGAAGCGCCGGCCAACACCCCGCCGGTGCGGCCGAGGCTGCTGCCGGGCAGCCGCTTCCGCTACTCGGGCAGCCACTACGCCGTGCTGCAACAGCTGATGGTGGATGTGACCGGCACGCCGTTCGACGAGCTGATGCGCGCGCTCGTGCTGGAACCGCTGCGCATGGCCGACAGCAGCTACGACCAGCAGTTCCCGAGCCGGCGGCCGGATCTGGTCGCGGCCGGTCATCTCAGCGACGGCACGCCGGTCCCCGGCGGCTGGCGGACGATCCCGGAGATGGCCGGCGCCGGGCTGTGGAGCACACCTACCGACCTCCTCCGGCTCGAGCTCGAGATCGCGCGCGCCACACGGGGCGAGTCGGCGTTGCTCGCCCGGGACGTCGCCGAGCAGATGGTGACGCCGCAGACGCCCGGCGGCCCGTACGGCTTGGGAACGCAGCTCGGACCGCGGCGATTCGGACACACCGGCATGAACGTCGGTTACACCTGCTGGTCCTTCGCGTGGCCGACTGCCGCAGTCGCGGTGATGGCCAACAGCGAGAGCGCGTCGGAGCTGCTGGCCGCGATCCACGCCGCCGCTCGCCGATACGCCGACGACCCGGTGGAGACCGAGGCGGAGCCGGTGCCCGGCCGGTACCTGCTGCACGACGAATACCCGATCGACATCGCCGTCGCCGACGGCCGGGTGACGCTCACCGCCCCCGGCCAGCCGTCAGCCGTGCTGCGGCGGGACCCGGGCGGGCGCTTTCGGCACCCCGGACTCGACCTGAGCGTCCGATTCCGGGCCGAGGGCCTGGAACTGGACCAGGAAGGCGTCGCCCAGACCGCCGCGAAAGCCTAGGCCCGGGCGGCCAGCGCCTGCTGGTAGAGGCGTCCGGCGCGGTACGACGACCGAACCAGCGGCCCGCTCATCACGCCCGCGAAGCCGATCTGCTCGGCCTCCTCGCGCAGCTCCACGAACTCCTCCGGCTTCACCCAGCGCTCGACGGGGTGGTGCCGCGGCGTCGGCCGCAGATACTGCGTGATCGTGATCAGCTCACACCCGGCGTCGTGCAGGTCGCGCAGCGCCTGCGACACCTCGGCGCGCTCCTCGCCCATGCCCAGGATCAGGTTGCTCTTGGTGACCAGCCCGGCGGCGCGCGCCTTGGTCAGCACGCTCAGCGAACGGTCGTAGCGGAAGCCCGGTCGGATCCGCTTGAAGATGCGCGGCACCGTCTCGACGTTGTGCGCCAGCACCTCGGGCGTCGCGCCGAACACCTCGGCCAGCTGCGTGGGATCCGCGTTGAAGTCGGGGATCAGCAGCTCGACGCCGCAGCCCGGCTGCAGCTTGTGAATCTGGCGGACCGTCTCCGCGTAGAGCCACGCCCCGCCGTCGGGCAGGTCGTCACGGGCGACACCGGTCACCGTCGCGTACTTGAGCTCCATCGTCGCGACCGACTCGCCCACCCGGCGCGGCTCGTCGGCGTCGAACTCGGCCGGCCGCCCGGTGTCGATCTGGCAGAAGTCGCAGCGCCGCGTGCACTGGTCACCGCCGATGAGGAACGTCGCCTCGCGGTCCTCCCAGCACTCGTAGATGTTGGGGCACCCGGCCTCCTGACAGACCGTGTGCAGACCCTCGCGCTGGACCAGGCCACGCATGTGTGTGTACTCCGGGCCCATCTTCGCCTTGACCTTGATCCACGGAGGTTTCCGTTCGATCGGCGTCTCGGCGTTGCGCGCCTCGATGCGCAGCATGCGGCGGCCCTCGGGAGCAATAGTCACAAGGCCGAGATTACGCCGGATCATGCGTTGACAGGCCTTCAGGCGACGAGGCTCACGTAGTGGCAGATGTGAGCGCCCTCACGTGACACGTGTAAACCCGCTTTGCTGGGCATTTGCCCCCTGTTAACGTCGAATTCCGGCTGTGACGGAACCGAGTAACGCCCCGACCGACGCCGGCCGAGAGAGCCACCGGGAGCTGTGATGGTGGCCCGGCGCCGGGGCGCGAAGACACTCCTGAGCCGAGCACGACAAGAGGCTCTTCCCGTGGAGGAGCGAAGGTGTGGTGGCACCGCGAGGATCCCGCTCGCCCACACCTCCCTGGGGCCGCGTTGCAGTCATCAGAGGAGGTCAACGCCATGCAACGCATCCTCTCCGAACAACTTCCGAAGCACACCGGCGAGACCGTCGTGATCGCCGGCTGGGTGCACCGCCGCCGCCTGCTCAAGGCGGTCGCCTTCGTGATCGTCCGGGACGCCGCCGGGTTCAGCCAGGTCGTGGTCACCGATCCGGCGACCCGCGCGCAGATCGAGGCGGTCGCCGAGGAGAGCGTGATCGAGGTGCGGGCCGAGGTCACCGCCAACGCCGCGGCGCCGCGGGGGGTCGAGCTGACCAGCCCGCGGGTACGCGTGCTCAGCGCTGTGCGCGTACCCCTGCCTGTCGAACTGCACCGGCCCGCGCTCAGCGCGACGTTGCCCACCCAGCTCGACCACGCCGCGCTGACCCTGCGCCATGCCACCCGGGCGGTGGCGCTCAGAACGGCCGCCGCGGCCACCGAGGGCTTCCGGGCGGCGTTGCGACGCCAGCACTTCGTCGAAATCCACACGCCCAAGATCGTGGCGTCCGCGACCGAGTCCGGCGCGAACGTCTTCCGGCTCGACTACTTCGGCCGGCCCGCCTATCTGGCGCAGTCGCCGCAGTTCTACAAGCAGATGATGGTCGGGGTGTTCGAGCGGGTCTTCGAGGTCGGGCCGGTGTTCCGCGCCGAGCCGCACGACACCGGGCGGCACCTGGCGCAGTACACGTCGCTGGACGCCGAGCTGGGCTTCGTCACCGACCACCGCGACGTGATGCGGGTGCTGACGTCGGCGCTGGCGGGGATGGCCGCGGCCGTCGAACCGTGGGCGTCGCTCGCCGTGCCCGAGGAGATCCCGGCGGTGCACTTCACCGAGGCGTTGCGCATCGCGGGCGCGCCGCCGGACGAGCCGGACCTGGCGCCGGCGCACGAGCGGGCGATCGGGGAGTGGGCGCGGCGCGAGCACGGGTCCGACTTCGTCTACGTGACCGGCTACCCGATGGCGAAACGTCCCTTCTACACCCATCCGGACCCGGCCGACCCGGCCTACTCGAACGGCTTCGACCTGCTCTTCCGAGGCATGGAGCTGGTCACGGGCGGCCAGCGCCTGCACCGCTACGAGGACTATGCGGCAGCCCTGGAGGGTCAGGACCTGAGCGCGTTCGCGGGCTACCTCGACGCGTTCCGCTACGGCATGCCCCCGCACGGCGGCTTCGCCATCGGCCTGGAACGCTTCGTGGCCCGCCTCCTCGAAGCCCCCAACGTCCGCGAGGTCACCGCCTTCCCCCGAGACCTCCACCGCCTGATCCCCTGAACACCAGGCGAGGGCGGAGTCAACGGCGGATGTCGTAGCTGGGTGGGTGGTGCTGACCGCTGCTCACGCCGAGGGCCGGGCGGGCACATCTGGCCGCGGGCGCGTCCAAAGCGATGCGCCCGCCCGGCGACGTGCGTAAGTGGTTGCGCCGCGGCCCGCACACCCCGCGGCCCGACAACAAAAGTGGTAGCCCAGCCACCTGTTCGAGGCGTCGACGGGTGGGTGAGCTACCACTGTTCGCTTGCGGCGCGGGGCCGCGGCCGAGAGTGGTAGCCCACGGGCGCATCTCGGCCCGGGAAAGGCCGCTGGGCTACCACTGTTGGCTTGGCACGCCGGGCGGGCCGCGTAGTGGTAGCTCACGGGCGCATTCGGGCTCGGGAAAGGCCGCGGGGCTACCACTGTTGGTCTGGCACGGCCGGCCGGGCCAGGTAGTGGTAGCTCACGGGTGCATCCGGGCCCGGG
>NZ_JBFAZH010000308.1:0-7303 GCF_040681735.1 Actinoplanes sp. NPDC051633
CCCGCACGGGCAGGGCGGGCCGCCCGGCCGCACGATCACGTGGCCCACCTCGCCGGCCGCGCCGTGCGCCCCGGAGAAGGCGTGCCCGTGCACGATGTGCGCGGCGGCGATGCCGGTGCCGATCGCGATGAACAGCACATGCGGCTCGCCCCGGCCGGCGCCCAGTCGCGCCTCGGCCGTTCCGCCGGCGCGCACATCGTGGCCCAGCGCGGCCTGCAGGCCCAGCCGATCGGCGATCAGCGCGCGGATCGGCACGTCGCGGAAGCCCACGTTGGACGACCAGACCGCGACGCCGTTCGCCTCGTCGACGATGCCGGGCACGACGAGCCCGACCGCTCGGGGTTCCAGGCCGTCGGCCCGCGCCTTCCCGACCAGGCCGGCGGCGATCTCCAGGATGTGCTCGGTGACCGCCTGCGGGCCGCGCTCGGCGCCGGTGGGGTGCCGCTCGGTGTGGTGGACGGTGCCGTCCGGCCGGACGAGGGCACATTTCATGCCCGTGCCGCCGACATCGATCGCGATGACGACGGGCTCGCTCATGCCAGAACGACGCTACGGGTCAGGTTGCGCGGATGATCCGGATCCAGCCCCTGCGCGGCGGCCAGGGCGATCGCCATGCGCTGGGCCACGATCAGGTCGGCCATCGGGTCGAGCGGGGAGCGCCCGCCGCACCAGCGCCCGATCGCGCCGTAGCCGCCGTGGTGGCGGGCGTGCACGAACGCGGCGCCGGTCGCCTCGACGTCGTCGGTGAGATGCGGGGGCACGTCGCCGAACGCCCACACCACGCGGCCCGGCGCGGCGATCGAGATCGGACCGTGGCGATAGTCCATGGCCGGATAGGACTCGGTCCACAGCATCGCGGCCTCGCGGCACTTGAGCGCGGCCTCGTTCGCCAGGCCGACGGTCCAGCCGCGGCCCAGGAAGGTGATCTGGGTGGTGTCGGTGCGCACCGGTAGCGGGAGCCGGACGGCCACCTCGGCGTCGCAGGCCACCGGCGCGATGTCCTCGCCCAGCGTGGCCCGCAGCAGGGCCAGCACGCTGGTGGCGAACCGGGTCTGCACCACCGACTGCTCGTCGGCGAAGTCGAGCACCACGGCGTCGCCGGCCAAGGACACGGCCGGCTGGGCCGGATCGGCGGTGAGCACCGTGGTCGGGCTCGTGCAGGCGCCGAGCAGGTCGAGCACCTCGGTCGTGGTGCCGGAGCGGGTGATCGCGACGACCCGGTCGTAGCGCCGGCGATGAGGGAACTCGGACGCCTGGAACGCGTCGGTCTCGCCCTGGCCGGACTGCTCGCGCAGCGACGCGTACGCCTGACCCATGAACCACGACGTGCCGCACCCGACCACCGCGACCCGCTCGCCGGGGCGCGGCAGGCCCGGCGACGACGACAGCGTGGCGGCTCGCTCCCAGCACTCGGGCTGACTGGCGATCTCGGACTCGACGTGCGTCATGGAGCATCCTTCGCGGCGTCGTGCTGCGCATATGCGCTCGGATCAGTGCTCTTTCGAGCGCCATTCTGCGTGGACGCCCGCCGGGTCCGCAACAGTCCGGTTACGTTCGCGCAGCCTTGATCTTTGCTCAGCGGCTTTTCGAGCACTAACGTGCACACTCTTATCACGCAGTGTGCTCGAAGGGAGGGCTGGTGGACCGGTACGCGCGGTGGAATGCCCTGCTCGAGTTACTCGCCGAGAGCGGACGGGTGACCGTCGAGGACGCCGCGGCCCGCCTGGACGTCTCGCAGGCCACCATCCGGCGCGATTTCGACCAGCTCGCCCAGCAGCAGATGATCACGCGTACCCGCGGTGGTGCCGTTGCCAACGGCGTCTCCTACGACCTTCCGCTGCGCTACAAGAGCGCCAAGCACTCGGCCGAGAAGCAGCGCATCGGCGAGGCGGCGGCGCGACTGGTCAGCCCCGGCACGGTGGTCGGCCTCAACGGCGGCACCACGATGACCGAGGTGGCCCGCGCGCTCGCGGTGCGCCCCGACCTGAACACCAGCGGCGAGGGCGCCCAGCTCACCATCGTCACCAACGCGTTGAACATCGCCAACGAGCTGCTGGTCCGCTCGCGGATGAAGATCGTGGTGGCCGGCGGCGTGGTGCGGCCGCAGTCCTTCGAGCTGGTCGGGCCGCTGGGCGGCGCGCTGCTCAAGGAGGTCACGCTGGACGTCGTGCTGCTCGGGGTGGACGCGCTGGACGTGGAGCTGGGCGCCGCCGCGCACCACGAGGGCGAGGCCGCGATGAACAGCCTGATGGTGACCCGGGCCAGGCGGGTCGTGGTGATCTCGGACTCGTCGAAGCTCGGCGGGCACGCCTTCGCCCGGATCTGCCCGATCAGCAAGGTCGAGGTGCTCGTAACAGACTCGGGCGCTCCGGAGGCGCAGATCGCTCGATTTCGCGACGCCGGGGTACAGGTCATCGTGGCGTGACCCGATCGGTGCCCATTGGTGGCTCTCGTTCTCTAGAGTCGCGGCGTGACTCCCGTACTCGAGATCTCCGGTCTGCAGAAGACCTACAAGAGCCGTAAGGGTGTGCGGCGCGCGCTCGACGGCTTCGACATGGTCGTGGAGACCGGGCAGGTGCACGGCTTCCTGGGGCCGAACGGCTCCGGCAAGACGACCACGCTGCGTACGCTGCTCGGGCTGATCAAGCCGAACGGCGGCCGGATGGCGATCCTGGGGCGGGAGCTGCCCGAGCACCTCCCGGAGGTGGCCGGTCAGGTCGGCGCGATCGTGGAGAGCCCGCAGTTCTTCGGCAACTTCACCGCGTGGGACACGCTGTCGCTGCTGGCCGACGCGGGCGGCGTGCAGGAGAACAGGGTGCCCGCGGTGCTCGAGGTGGTCGGTCTGCGCGACCGCGCCAAGGACCGGGTCAAGACCTATTCGCTCGGCATGAAGCAGCGCCTCGCCGTGGCCTCAGCGCTGCTCAAGGAGCCGAGGCTGCTGATCCTCGACGAGCCGGCGAACGGCCTGGATCCCGGCGGCATCCGCGAGATGCGATCGCTGATGCGCACCCTGTCCGAGGCGGGCATGACCGTGCTGCTGTCCAGCCACATCCTCGGCGAGATCCAGCTCATCTGCGACTCGGTCACGATCATCTCGGCCGGTCGGCGGGTCGCTGCCGGCTCGGTCGCCGACGTGCTCGCCCAGAACCGGTCCACCACCATCCGGGTCCGCGTCGAGCCCGGCATCGACCTGCTCGCCGTCGCCGAGCTGCTGCGCTCGGCGGGCGCCCCGCAGGTCACGCTCGAGGAGGAGCACCTGATGGTCGCCGGTGTGGACCGTCCGGCCTGGATCACGTACGTGCTCGCCCAGCACGGCGTGTGGGTGGCCGAGCTGTCGCCGATCACCGCCGACCTGGAGAGCGTCTTCCTCTCGCTGACCGGAACCGCTCCGGTCGAGGGAGCCAACCGGCAGGTCGATCAGAGCGCGCTCGCACCGCCGAAGGTGTCGGCCGAAGGGGGTTGGGGACAGTGAGCCTTGCTCGCGCGGAGGTCCGGCGGCTGACCAAGCGCCGCTTCACCCGATGGCTGGTGATCGGCACCCTGGTGCTGCTGGCACTGATCGCCGGCGGCACGTTCCTGAGCAACGAGTCGGTCGGCCCGACGCAGCTGGCCGAGGCGCGGGCCGAGGCGGACCGGCAATATCAGCAGGCCACGGTGTCCGCACAGGCGGAGATGCAGAGGTGTCTGGCCGCGCCCGGCACGGCGGACGCGGGGAACTACCCGCCCGACTGCTCGCAGATGTACCAGCCGACACCGGAGGACTTCCGGCCCGAGTACTACATGGCGTCCACCTTCACGTTCAAGGAGAAGTTCGGCGACGTGCTGGGCGCGTTCGTGGCCATCTTCGCGCTGATGGGCTTCGTGATCGGCGCGTCCTACGTGGGCGCCGAGTGGGCCAGCGGCGGGATGATGAACCTGCTGCTCTGGCGGCCCAAGCGGCTGCAGGTGCTGGGCACCAAGCTCGGGGTGCTGCTGGCCTCGATGGCCGCGCTGAGTGTGGTCGGCATGGCCGCCTGGACCGGCATCTTCCTGCTGATCGCGAAGCTGCGGGGCAACACCGAGGGGATGACCTCGGGCACGTGGCAGTCGATCGCGCTGACCGAGCTGCGTGGCCTCGTGGTGATCCTGGTGGCGACGGCGATCGGTTTCGGGCTCGCCTCGATCGGCCGGCACACCGCGCTGGCGCTGGGCGTCGCGGCCGGTGTGGTGGTGATCCTCCAGTTCGGCCTGTACCTGGTGCTCTCGCTGGCGAAGGTGCCGTTCGCCGAGGCGGTGCTGCTGCCGATCTGGGCGATCGCGTGGATGGAGAAGGAGGTCAAGCTGGAGAACTACAACTCCTGCGACTTCTCCGCCACCCAAGGCTGTCAGCCGGAAACCATCACGCTCACCTGGCCGGCCGCCGGCGGTCTGCTGACGATCCTTTTCGTGCTCGTAGTGGGTGCGGCTTTGTGGACTATGCGTAGTCGTGACGTCGCCTGAGGTAATGTCACATCCAGGCCATACGATGCTTCCCGATCACCCTTCAGGAGCACCATGCAGCCCGCCGAACCCCAGCCGTCCGAGTTGGACGTCTCCATCCCGCACCAGCGCCTGAGCGACCGCGACAAGCAGATCCTCGCCTTCGAGGCGAAGTGGTGGAAGCACGCGGGCAGCAAGGAGCAGGCCATCCGCGACTCGTTCGGGTTGTCCTCGACCCGTTATTACCAGCTGCTCAACGCGCTGCTGGACAATCCGGACGCCCTCGCCGAGGACCCGATGCTGATCGGCCGGCTACGCCGCCTGCGGTCCACCCGCGCACGGACGCGGGGCCGCTAGAAACGCCGGGCCGCTAGAAACTAAGTGGTAGCCCACGAGCCTTTCCCACGCTCGGAAAGGCCCTTGGGCTACCACTTCCGCTGTCAGCCCGGGGCGTGACTGTCCGCGAAGGCGGCGAGCCATGCGACCTGCGCCGGGTCCAGTGAGGCGCGCACCCGCTTGCGTGCCGCGATCACGTGTTCCGCGGTGACCGTGGTCGCCTCCAGCGACTCGCGCATCGCGGCGAGCGCCGACTCGCGGATCAGCGCCGCGCAGTCGGCGCCCGAGAAGCCGTCGAGCTCGAGGCCCAGCGCGTCCAGGTCGACCGCGTCGTCGAGCGGCACCGACCGCGCCGTCGCCTTGAGGATCGCCGCGCGCGCCTCGCCGTCCGGCGGCGGCACGTAGACCAGACGCTCCAGCCGCCCGGGACGCAGCAGGGCCGAGTCGATCAGGTCGGGCCGGTTGGTCGCGCCGATCACCACGACGTTGCGCAGATCCTCGACGCCGTCCAGCTCGGTGAGCAGCGCGGCCACGACGCGGTCGGTGGTGCCGCCGTCGGTGCCCTGCCCACGCTGCGGGGCGAGCGCGTCCACCTCGTCCAGGAAGACCAGCGTCGGCGCCGACTCGCGGGCCCGCCGGAAGAGCTCACGCACCGCCTTCTCGCTGTCACCGACCCACTTGCTGAGCAGCTCGGCGCCCTTCACCGACAGCACGTTGGCCTTCCCGGTGCCGGCCATCGCCTTGACCAGGTAGGTCTTGCCGCAGCCGGGCGGGCCGTAGAGCAGCACGCCGCGCGGCGGGGACACGCCCAGCCGGGCGAACGTGTCCGGATAGGTCAGCGGCCACAGCACCGACTCGGTGAGCGTCTCCTTGACCTCGGCCATGTCGCCGACGTCGTCGAGCGTCACGGCCGCGACCTCGAGCGTCGAGTCGGCCATCGAGGTCGGCCGCACCACGTCCAGCGCCCCCTCGAAGTCGGCCATCGCGACCGTCGGCGACTCGGCGTCCTTCTGCCGCAGGGCGGCGCGCACCCCGGCCTCGCGGGCGAGCGCGCCGAGGTCGGCGGCGACGAAGCCGGGGGTACGCGCGGCGACGTCGTCCAGCCGCACGTCCTCGGCCAGCGGCATGCCCCGGGTGAGCACCCCGAGCTGCTCGCGGCGCATGGCCTGATCCGGCAGCGCCACCGCGAGCTGCACCGCCAGCAGATCGGGCGAGCGCAGCTCGGGGTCGACCGCCTCGGGCCGGCTGGTCGTGCAGACCACCGCCACGCCGGATCTCACCGTCTCGGCCAGCACCTGCCGGAACACCGTCGCGATCGGACCGGGCTCGTCGCGCGGCGCCAGCGCCTCGACGTCCGCGATCAGCAGCACCGCGGGCCCGTCGCCGCCCCGGGTGTCCCGGGCGGTGTTCCGCAACCGCTCCGCGGCCGCGTTGTTGGTGAGCGCGGCCAGCTCCGGCGCCCAGATCGCGAACACCCGCGCACCGACCCCGGCCGCGACCGCGCGCACCAGCGCCGACTTGCCCGAGCCCGCGGGACCGGAGATCAACACGCCCAGCGACACCGTCGTGCCCAGCCGGCCCAGCACCTCACGGTGGTTGAAGCCGAGGTCGAGCAGCTCGGTCAGCTCCTTGGCCTGGGCCCGCAGCCCGGGCAGGTCGTCGATGCTCGGCGGCGGCACCTCGGGATCGGTACTGGCCGGCCGTCCTGTCTGCCGCGAAGCCGCCGGCGCGGTGCCGGGCGCGGCGAACTGGCCGTCCTCCCAGCCCACGACGGTGTCCATGGTGACCAGCGCCGCGTCCGCGGTGCCGGCCGCCTCGGTGGTGTCCACCTCGAGCACCTTGAGCAGCGTGGACGTCCACGCGTAGCCCACCCGGTTGGACAGGCTGCGGCGGGCGGCCTCGACCAGGTCGCGGTGACTCGCCTCGGGCAGCACGTCCTGCGGCAGCAGGGACACGTCGTCGCCGGCGCTGATCACCTTGCCCAGCAGGGCCAGCCGCAGCATCTCGGGCGACACCACGGCGACGATCTCGGCCGGGCCGCGCAGCGTCACCCGGCGCGCCTCGACCACCGGGATCGGGGTGACCGTCACCTGGCCGCCGTCCCTGGTGCCCAGGTTGCCGAGCGTGAGGTCGTCGGCGTAGAGCAGCCCGCGGCTCGCCCCGGCCTCCGCGCGGGCCGCGATGCCGGCCGTCGTGCGGGTGCCGGCCAGCCGCAGCGGGTCGCCGGGATTGATCGCGAGCGCGGCCATGACCTCGGGATGCAGCCGGACGATGCCGCGGCGGGCGTCGAGGGCCGCCGACCGCAGGGTCACGGTCAGCGTCAGATCGTCTGGCACCGGGGAAGCCTCCGTTTGACGCAGGGACTAGCGTGTCCAAACTATCGCTGTACTGCTTCCGGCACCTGGTCCGATGGACGGTGCGGAGAACCAAAAAGAAAGTCGAAGGCATGTTGATCAGGCGCTTGGGACCGGTCGCTGTGATCGCCGTTACCTTGGTGCTGGCCACCGGC
>NZ_JBFAZH010000309.1:0-7292 GCF_040681735.1 Actinoplanes sp. NPDC051633
TCGCGGGCGGCATCATCGTCGAGGAGCGCACACAGGCCCTCGACCTCGTGCCGATCGTTGCCGACGCCGGTGTGCCCCTCGATCAGCCCGTCGGTGTAGAGCAGCAGCGACCAGTCCTCGCTGTCGAAGGTCACGTCGCTGGCCGGGGTCGGCGTCGGGCGTACGCCCAGCACGATCCCGGTGCGCGCGGTGACCGGCGCGGCCTCGCCCCGGGCCAGCAGGACCGGCGGCGGATGGCCGGCCAGGCGTACCGTCGCCGTGTCGTCGGTCAGATTGATCGCCACCGCCGCAACCGTCGCGAAGACCTCCCGCGCCCGTCGCTCGGTCATCAGGACCTGTTCCAGCGCGCCGAGGATCTGCTCGTCCGGCACCCCGGCCAGGACCAGCGCCCGCCAGGCGACCCGCAGCTCCACGCCCAGCGCGGCCTCGTCGACGCTGTGCCCGCAGACGTCCCCGACGATCACGTGCAGCTTGTCCTCGCCGACCTGGATGACGTCGAAGAAGTCGCCGCCGAGCAGGCCGAGCGCCCGGCCGGAGCGGTAGAACGTGTGCACCGAGACCTTGGTGGTCTCCATCAGCGGCTGGGGCAGCAGGCCGCGTTCCAGGCGGGCCGACTCGGACTGCCGCAGCTCCACCTCACGCAGCCGCCGCGCGTTCTCGTCGGCCCGCTTGCGCTCGACCGCGTAGCGCAGTGACCGGGTCAGCAGGACGCCGTCGACCTGGCCCTTGACCAGATAGTCCTGTGCGCCCTCGGCGACGGCCGCGACGCCCAGGTGCTCGTCGGAGCGGCCGGTCAGCACGCACACCGCGGCGCTGCCCGCGATGGCCAGGAAACGGCGCAGCCCGTCGATGCCCTCGGCGTCGGGCAGGCCCAGGTCGAGCAGCACACAGTGCATGCCGCGGGTCAGCGAGCGGGCCTCGCGCAGGCTGGTCGCCACGGTCAGCTCGAACGGGGCGCCGGCCTCGTCCAGCAGCTCGCGGACCAGGAAGGCGTCTCCCTCGTCGTCCTCGACCAGCAGGATGCGCAGTCGCTCGGGGCTGAGCCCCGGTGGCGCGGCGGTCCTCGGCGCGACCGACCGTTCCGTCATGCCGATACCCCACTCGACTCGGCCGGGCGTGACGAGCAGATGGTGACGCACGGCGGCCGGACACACAACATCGAAGTCACTCGGCGCCACCGCTCTCGGCGGCCACCCGGCGCACGTGCTGGGCGATCACCTCGCCGAGGATGCCGTGCAACTGCCCGCAGTCACGGCAGTGCAGGTTCTCGTCGAGCCGCCGGCCGCCGCAGCCGATGCAGGTGCCGCGGTCGTCGGGATCGCGGTAGGCATCCAGCGCCTTGCACAGCGCGCGCACCACGTGATCACCGACCGTGAAGATGGTGTCGCCCATTGCGGTGCGTACGCCCAGCACGGCCACCGGCGCGGCGTCCGGCGCCGGGTCGTAGGGACCGACCCGGTCGATGAACTCCGCGACCACTGCGGCGGGATCGAACGGCTCGGTCACGCGTTTAAGTTATGCCACCCGCCGGAGAGATCACCCGGGTACCCGCCTCCGGCACGGCACGATTAGATGTCACCCATGCGTGACGCCCCCGACCGCGCCCTGGCCCGCCCCCGGCCACGACTGCTCGCCGCCCTGGTCACCGTGCTGGCACTGGCCGCCGCGGGGGTGGCGGCGGGGTGGTCCATCCGGCCGCCGGCCGCCCGCGACGCCGGCGCGCCGCCCGGGGAGTTCAGCGCCGGCCGGGCGTTTCAGCAGGTGGAGGCCATGGCCTCGGTGCCGCACCCGGCGGGCAGCGCGGCCAACGACCGGGTGCGTGAGCAGATCATCGGAGTGCTCCGGGGCCTCGGGCTCGACCCGCAGGTGCAGGACACGGTGACCGAGGAGGGGACCCGGCTCTCGGCCGGTGCGGGCGGGATCGGGATGGCCCGCGTACGCAACGTGGTGGCCACGATTCCCGGCACCGCACCCACCGGACGGGTGTTTCTGGTCGCGCATTACGACTCGGTGCAGACCGGGCCGGGCGCGAACGACGACGGCGCGGGCGTCTCGACGATCCTCGAGGCGGTCCGGGCGCTGACCACCGGGCCGCGGCTGCGCAACGACGTCGTGGTGGTGCTGACCGACGCCGAGGAGGCATGCCTCTGCGGCGCACAGGCGTTCGTGCAGCAGCATCCGCTGGCCCGCGACGGCGGCGTGGTGCTCAACTTCGAGGCCCGCGGCAGCCGCGGCCCAGTGATCACCTTCGAGACGTCACCGGACGACAACGAGCTGATCGGCGTGCTGGCCGGCGCGCCGAAGCCGGTCGGCACCTCGTTCGCCGTCGAGGTCTACCGCCTGCTGCCGAACGACACCGACTTCACGGCGTTCCGCAACGCGGGCTTCCGCGGCCTGAACGCCGCCTACATCGACGGCGCCGCGAACTATCACGCCCCCACCGACACACCGGGCGAGATGGACCGTGACAGCCTGCAGCAGCATGGAGACAACGCGCTCGCGCTGACTCGCGCGTTCGGCGGGCGCGACCTGAACGACCTCGAGGCACGCAGCGACGCCACCTACTTCCCGGTGCCGGGCATGCTCGCGCACTACCCGAGCTTTCTGGTGTGGCCGATCGCGGTCGTGGCGCTGCTGGCCGTGTGCTGGCTGGGCGCCGCGGCCCGCCGCCGGGGCTACGTCACCCGCAAGCGCCTGATCGGCGGCTTCGTGCTCGCCGTCGTGCCGATCGCGTTGACTCCGGTGCTGGCCCAGGTGCTGTGGCTGGTGATCACCAGGATCCGCCCGGAGTACGTGGTGCTGCCGATCGACCCGTACCGTCCACTGTGGTTCCGGCTGGCAGTGGTGGCGCTGTCCGCCCTGATCCTGGTCGTCTGGTACGCCATCCTGCGCCGCCGGCTCTCGCCCACCGCGCTGGCCGTCGGCGGGCTCGGCTGGCTCGCCGTGCTCGGCCTGGTGCTCGCGTGGTTCGCGCCCGGCGGGTCGTATCTGGCGGCCCTCCCCGCCCTGGCCGGCGCGGTCTTCGGGCGGCTGGCGATCGCCCTGCGCGGCGGCTGGGGCTCGGTGCTCGCGATCGCGCTCGGCGGCGCGGCGTCGATGATCGTGCTGCTCCCGCTGGTGGTGATGTTCTTCCCGGCGCTGGGCATGCAGCTGGCCGGGGCGGGCGCCCTGCTCGTCACGCTGCTCGGGCTGGCGCTGCTGCCGGCGATCGACCTGCTGCACCCGGAGGCCGGCGGCCAGCGGGCGATGGCGGCGCTGCGGGCCCGCCGGCTGGGCCTGCTGCCCACACTGCTGGCGCTGGCCGCGGTGATCGGCTGCACGGCGAACGGCTTGCGCGTCGACCGGTTCGACGAGGCGCATCCGGTGCCGACCAACCTGATGTACGCCCTGGACGCGAACACCGGCCAGGCTCGCTGGCTCAGCGGGGAGAGCGAACCCGGCGAGTGGACGTCACAGTTCGTGTCCGGCGGAGAGGCGCCGGTGACCGCGGCCTTCCCGGCCTTCGGCGCCGACGAGTTCCACTCCGGCCCGGCCGCCGCGATCGACTTCCCGGCGCCGCTGCTGACGAGGATCAGCGACACCCGGGGCCGCGCGGACCGCATCCTGCGCCTGCGCCTGCGGCCGCAGCGGCCGGTCCGCTTCGTCGCCCTGCACGTGGCCGCGGACGCCGGGGTGACGGCGGCGTCGGCGGGCGGCCGGTCCATCCCGGTCGACAGGGAGGCCGGCGACGGCTGGGGCTTCGGTTTCGTCTTCCACGCGCCACCGGCCGAGGGGGTGGAGGTGATCCTGCGGGTCGGCAACCAGGGCCGGATCCGCTATCGGGCGATGGACGTCAGCGACGGGGTCAGTTTCGTCCCGGGCTTCCGCATCCGCCCGGCGGACGTGGGCGTCATGGGCTCGCACTCGTCGGATCAGTTGGCGATCGCCCGCACGTACGACTTCTGAGCCGGATCAGCGCTGGTTGTCGAACCGGAAGTGGATGAAGAGGCGGCCCCAGTTCTGGCCGTCCTTCTCCACCCGGTGGTACAGCTGCTTGATCTCCTTCTGGTCCAGGAAGCGCAGTACCTTCTTCTTCAGCTGCCCACTGCCCTTGCCCGGGATGATCTCGACCAGCTTGATGCGCTTGGCCACCGCCTCGTTGACGACATCGCGCAGCGCCTTGTCGATCTGGCCGCCCTTGTTGTAGATGTCGTGGAGATCGAGTTTCAGCTTCACGCTGCCAAGACTAAGGCTGGTCGTTCTTGCCGAGCCACGTCTCGACGCGGTTCAGCGCCTCCTGGTAGTCGCCGTGCTCCTTCATCGCCGCCGCCAGCCGCAGGTGCGGGAGGGCCTCACGGAACCGGCCGGCCCTCTCGAGAGTCCGGCCGAGCACGTGGTGCGCGTAGTGGTCCGACGGATCGTGCTCGATCAGAGCACGTAACTGGGCCTCGGCGCCGGCCAGCTGAGCGGAGTTGAAATACGCCCGGGCCAGCAGCTGGCGCACCGCGGCGTTGCGCGGCTCGGCCTCGACGATGGGCTCGAGCACCTTCGCCGCACCGAGCGGGTCGCCGGACTCGAAGATGAAGGTCGCTCGGCGGTACTCCTCGAGAAGATCCACAACCCGCTCCCCACTCTCGCGCCCGATGAGAGAAGACCAACGCTGGCACAACATCGAGCCAACGGCCAGCTCCAGCGTCTGGGCAAAACCCCTCATATTGCAACCCTTGGTGCGGAGAATGCCTGCGTGGGGGACTTTCCGAGCCATCTGGTCCGAGCTCCCGCGCGCCCAAGATTCGGACGGTTGAAGGCCGCCGCCATCGTCGCCGTCACGCTCGCGATGTGCCTTCCGCTGACCTCCGCGGTCGCGTCGCCGGTAGTGACCAGCGACGCCTTCGCGATCCAGGGCATGGACCGGATCGCCTCTCCGCCGACCGGCGCCGACTGGGCGCCCGCCGTCCGCATGAAGGCCGGCCTCAACCTGATCGCCACCGCGGGCGACGGCCGCTTCGCACTGCACACCGCGCACGGCGACGTCACGTTCCTGCCCGGCGTCAACCTGGGCAGCACGACGCCGGGGCACCAGCCCGGCGAGTTGTCGGTCACGCGGGCGCAGTACCGCACCTGGTTCGCCGCGATGGCCTGGCTCGGGCTGCGGGTGGTTCGCGTCTACACGATCCACCCGCCCGCCTTCTACCAGGAGCTGGCCCGCTACAACCACGGCAATCCGGACAGACCGCTCTACCTGATGCAGGGCGTCTACTTCCCCGACGAGTCGTACGTCGAGAAGAACGACCTCTACGACAAGGCGGTGACCAGCGCTTTCCGGGCGGAGCTGAAGGACGCCTCGGACGCGGTGGCCGGCTCGCTGCAGCGCAAGCCGCAGCGTGGGCGGGCGAGCGGCACCTGGGACACCGACGTCACGCCCTGGTTGTGCGGCTGGATCATCGGCGTGGAGCTCGACCCCTACGCGGGCGTCGCCTCGGATCGGCGCAACGCGGCCGCGCCGCAGGTCAAGGGCAAGTTCTTCTCGAGTACGCGAGACGCGACGCCGACCGAGCGCTGGCTGGCCGCGCGGATGAACGAGCTGGCCACCCATCAGGCCGCGCGGGGCATGAGCCAGCCGATCGCGTTCACCAACTGGCCGACCACCGACCCGCTGCGCCACCCCGAGGAGCCGCTCGAGCAGGAGGACCTGCTCCAGCTCGACGCCAACCACGTCCGGGCGTCCGCCGCGTGGCCGGCCGGCACGTTCGCCAGCTACCACGCCTACCCGTACTACCCGGACTTCCAGCGGTACGAGTACGCCGGCCGGTCCGACCCGTACGCCGCGTACCTGCGGTCCCTGAAGCGCCACCACGGGTCCACGCCCACGCTGGTCACCGAGTTCGGCGTGCCGTCGTCGATCGGCTCGGCGCACAACAGCCCGCTCGGCCGCTCGCAGGGCGACCACAGCGAGCGCGAGGCGATGCGGATCGACGCCGAGCTGCTGCGGGTGATCCACGATCAGGGGCTCGGCGGCGGCTTCCTGTTCGGCTGGGTGGACGAGTGGTTCAAGTTCACCTGGAACACCATCGCGCACCAGGACCCCGAGCGCCGGCAACTGTGGCACGACCCGTACACCAACGAGCAGCACTTCGGGCTGATCGCCATGGATGCGGCCGGCCCGCCCGACACCGCGGCCGAGTACCTGTTCGACACCGAGGGCGCCTGGCCGGCCCGGCGGGTCACCGCCCGGGTCGACGAGTCGTACGCGCATCTGCGGATCGGCCTGGGCGACCCGGCGCCGTCCGCCCTGACGCTGTCCTTCGACGTGCTGCCGTCGGTGGTCGGCGCGCCGCCGCCCGGGTCGGGTGACCGGATGGGCGACGCCGCGCTCACCTTCGACCTGACCGAGCGCACCGGGCAGGCGTACCTGCGGGACGTGATCGATCCCCTCCGGCTGGACTATCCCGGTCTGCGACGGCCCTCGGGCGGGTGGCAGCGGTTCGAGCTGATCGTGAACCGTCCCTTCCCCGAGCGTCGTCTCCCGGCGGAGATCATCAACGCCGGTGCGTTGCGCTACGGGAGTTGGAACCCCGACGACGAGGACGCCGACAGCCGGTCGCTGTGGCGGGTCGAGGACGGCGACCTGGTGGTGCGGGTGCCGTGGGCGCTGCTCGGTTTCGCCGACCCGTCGGCCCACATGATCGGGATGCCGCGCAACGGCAAGCTGAAGCTGGTCGTCGGCCCGGGCGCGGGCGTGGTGGTGTCGGCCTCCGGGACCGATCAGTTCGTCGGCGACGTGACCTGGGTGAACTGGAACCGGCCGCACTGGACCGAGCGGCTCAAGCAGGGCGCGTCGGTGTTCCGGGACGCGGCGCTCGAGCTCACCGGGCCCGCCTGACCTTGTTGACTGTCAGTGCCGCGAGTCCCAGCCCGATCAGGAGGAAGCCCAGCGCAACCGTCGACCACACGACCGGCTCGCCGCCGGTCGACGGAAGATCGCCGCCGCCCTCGCCGGGAGGTTCGGCGGGCGCGAGCCGGGTCGGCGAGGCGGCCGTGGTCACTCCGGGCGCAGCGGTCGTGAACTCGCTGATCGTGCTGCCCTCGGTCGCATACGTCAGCACGGTCACGTCGTAGTCCGCCCCGTTGGTCAGCCCGGTCAACCGGCAGCCCGTCCCGGTCGGCGTGGTGACCTCGCAGAAAGCGCCGAAATCGGAGGTGACGGCCAGGTAGGAGACGAAGTCGCCGGACCCGAAGTCGGCCACCGGACGCCAGGAGATCTGCAGGCCGCGGTTCACCGCCTTGGTCCGGACCGCGGTCACGGCCGCGGG
>NZ_JBFAZH010000310.1:0-7275 GCF_040681735.1 Actinoplanes sp. NPDC051633
CTTCGCGTCCACCACGCCGATCCGCTCATCGCCGTCCACCACGCCGATCGGGCGCCCGGCGCCGAGCACCCGCGACACCGCGTCCCGGATCACCGTGCCGGCCGGCAGCGGCTTGTCCTCGGTCTGCTCGCCGTCCTCGGCCGGCCGGACGATCCGGCGCAGGGTCAGCACGTCGGCGCGTGGCACCTCGCGGACGAAGTCCGCCACGTACTCGTCCGCCGGATCGCCGACCAGGTCCTCGGGGGTGCCCACCTGCACCAGGTCGCCGTCGCGCATCACCGCGATCCGGTCGCCCAGGCTCAGCGCCTCGGCCAGGTCGTGGGTGATGAAGACCAGCGTCTTGCCCACCTCGGCGTGCAACCGGCGCACCTCGGCCTGCATGTCCCGGCGGATCAGCGGGTCGAGCGCGCTGAACGGCTCGTCGAAGAGCAGCACAGCCGGGTCCACGGCCAGCGCCCGGGCCAGGCCGACCCGCTGCTGCATGCCGCCGGAGAGCTGGTCCGGGTACTGCTTCTCGTGGCCGTCCAGCCCGACCAGGTCGAGCACCTCGGACGCCCGCCGGTGCCGCTCCGCCTTCCCGACGCCCTGGATCTCCAACCCGTACGCGACGTTGTCCACCACCGGCCGATGCGGCAGCAGGCCGAAGTGCTGGAACACCATCGCGACCCGGTGCCGGCGCAGCTCGCGCAACCGTTTCGTGCTCATCCCGCGGACCTGCTCGCCGTCGATCGAGACCTCGCCGCTGGTCGGCTCGATCAGCCGGGTCAGGCACCGGACCAGCGTGGACTTGCCGCTGCCGGACAGGCCCATCACGACGAAGACCTCGCCGGCGGCCACCTCGAAGCTGACGTCGCGCACCGCGGCCACGCAGCCGGTCCGCTCCCGCAGCTCGGCGCGGGGAAGCCGGCCGAGGTCCGAGTCGACCACCCGTTCGGGCTTGAGTCCGAACACCTTCCACAGGCGCTCGACCTGGATCGTGGGGGTGGGGGTCGGAGTCACCGTTGATCTCCTCGAAGTAGGTCGGCCGCCTTCTCGCCGATCATCAGCACCGCCACGACGGGGTTCACCGTGGTCATGGTCGGGAACACGGACGCGTCCGCGATCCGCACGTTGGACAGGCCGCGGATGCGCAGCGTCGGATCGACCACGGCCAGCGGGTCGTCCTCGGCGCCCATGCGGCACGTCCCGGCCGGATGGTAGACCGTGTGATGCACCGCTCGTCCGTAGGCGGAGAGATCGGCGTCGCTGCGAACCGACGGGCCGGGGGCGATCTCGCGGCGGATCCACGACGCGAACGGCTCGGTGGCGGCCACCTCCCGGGCGATCCGCAGCCCGTCCACGATGGTCCGCTCGTCGTAGCCCTCCGGGTCGGTGAAATACCGGAAATCCAGCGCGGGCCGCGCCGCGGGGTCGGCGTCGACCAGCCACATCCGGCCGCTGCTGCGCGGGCGCGGGATGTTCGGCGTCATCCCGAAGCCGTGCTCCGGCACGTCGTAGCCGAGGCGGGCGGTGTGGACGGTGAACGGGATCTGGTAGAGGTGGAACATCAGGTCGGGGCGGTCGCCGCCGGCCCGGTTGACGAACAGGCCCGCGTCCGCGTCCATCGCCGACTCCGGCGGCACCGGCCGGCTCGCCTCCCACAGGATCAGCGACTCGGGGTGATCGAGCAGGTGCTCACCCACGCCGGGCAGGTCCACCCGCACGGGAATGCCCAGCCTGCGCAGGTCGCCGGCCGGGCCGATGCCGGAGAGGAGCAGCAGCCGCGGCGTGTCGATGGCGCCGGCCGACAGCACGTACCGGGCGCCTCGGATCACGCCGGCACTGGTGTGCACCCCGGTCACCCGGTCCCCGTCGATCTCCAGCCGGGAGGCCCAGGTGTCCGTGCGGATCGTCAGGTTGGGACGGTCCAGGACCGGGTGCAGATACTCGACCGAGGACGACGAGCGCACGCCTGTCTCGGGGTGGTAGCCGACCGGGAACAGGCCGGTGCCGTCCGCGAACGGGGTCGCGTTGAGGTCGTCGTGGATCGGAACGCCCAACGCCTTCGACGACGCGGCGACGAAGTCCGCGACCAGCGGGTTGCGCTCGGCGACCGGGACGATGTTGATCAGCAGGCGGTGCCAGTAGGGCAGCATCTCCTCGTACGACCACCCGGCGGCACCGGCGGCCACCCAGTCGGCGAAGTCACCGGGCGGCGGCAGCAGGCTGATCATCGTGTTGTGCGACGAGCAGCCGCCCAGCACCTTGGCCCGCGAGTGCACGATGTGCGAGTTGCCCCGGGGCTGCGGCACGGTGCGGTATCCGTAGTCGAACTCGGACTCGAGCAGGCTCAGCCAGCTCCGCAGGCGCAGCACCCGCTGATCGCCGACGTCGGACGGGCCGCCCTCGATCAGGCAGACGCGGACCGCGGGATCTGCCGAGAGCCGGGAGGCGACCACCGCGCCGGCCGTCCCGCCTCCCACGATCACCACATCGAACTCGCTGGGTTCCAGTGCGCACCTCCGTCGCGTGCGTGATCACACATCAACAGAGTGCGACGGCGGCGGTCAATCCCACGCGAAGACTTTTACCTCAGTGCAACCAAAGCGTAGTGGACTACTACTGGCCGTAGCGGGGTAGGGAGCAATCCCATGACGGAGTACGGAATCCACTGCTCGCACGAGCAGATCCCGCCCGCCGCCCTCCTCGAGGCCGTGGTCGCCGCGGAACGCGCCGGCTTCGACGCCGCGATGTGTTCCGATCATTTCTCGCCGTGGAGCGCTCGTCAGGGCGAGTCCGCGTTCGCCTGGGCCTGGCTGGGCGCCGCCCTGCAGGCCACCAACCTGTCCTTCGGGGTGGTGAACGCGCCCGGCCAGCGCTACCACCCGGCGATCATCGCGCAGGCCATCGGCACGCTCGGCGCGATGTTCCCGGGCCGCTTCTGGGCGGCTCTGGGCAGCGGTGAGTTCAGCAACGAGCACATCACCGGCGGCGACTGGCCGCGCAAGGAGATCCGCAACAAGCGGCTGCGCGAGAGCGTGGACGTCATCCGTGCCCTGCTGGCCGGCGAGGAGGTCACCCACGACGGGCTGGTAACCGTCGACCGGGCGAAGCTGTGGACCCGGCCGGCCGAGCCGCCGCCGCTGATCGGTGCGGCGGTCAGCGTGGAGACCGCCCGGTGGGTGGCCGGCTGGGCCGACGGGATGGTCACCGTCAACGCGCCGACCGAGCGGCTGCGCGAGATGATCGGCGCGTACCGGGGTGTCGGCGGGCGCGGGCCGGTCTGCCTGCAGGTGCACCTGAGCTGGGCCGGCAGTGAGACCGAGGCCGAGCAGATCGCGTACGACCAGTGGCGCAGCAACGTCTTCCCGCCGCCGGTCTGCTGGGACCTCGAGCTGGTGGAGCATTTCGACGTGGTCTCCGAGCACGTCACGCTGGACCAGGTGCGGTCCGTGGTGAACGTGTCGGCCGACCTGGAGCGGCACATCGAGTGGCTGCGCGGCTACGCGTCCCTCGGCTTCGACCGGATCTATCTCCACCACGTCGGCCAGGATCTGGGCCCGTTCATCGAGGCCTTCGGATCGAAGGTGCTGCCCGCCCTGCGATAGACCTGCGGTAGACAGCCACCTCTACGGTGTCGCCATGCCTCGCGTCCTGGCGTTTCTCGGCTGGATCCCGATCGGCCTGGTGCTGCCGCTGGTGCTGGTCGACGGCATCAGCTCCGAGGGCTACCCGGTCGGGCTGCTCGACATGGGCCCGGCCGCGGGCGGCGTGGCGGCGGGGGCCGGGCTGGGGCTCGGCCTCCTTTACGGCCGCCGGATGCGGTGGGTGGTGCTGCTCACCGAGGTCGCCTTCGTCGCCGCGGGCTTCCTCATCCTGCACGCGTTTCTGTACCGGGTGTTCGTCCCGGCGATCGGGGATCAGCAGTACTGGCCGGGTGTGGCCTACGCGGTGGCGGGCGCCGCCGCCGGCATCGGGCTCGGCCGGCTGCGCCCCGCACGTACGCCGTCCCCGCCCGCGCCGGGTCTGTTCGCGGTCGCTCTCGCGGTGGCCATCGCCGGCATCCTGGTGACCGCGAACTTCGTGTCGATCGCCGCCGAGCTTGCCACCACCGGAATCGGTGCGGACAGCCGCAGCTCGCCCGCCCGGCTGCCGGCCGGGCGGCACGCGGTCTTCGCCCCGTGGGGCACCGGGGACTGCGACGTCACCGCGGACGGAAAGCCGGTCAGCGTGCACAAGCCGCGGATCCGGCTCACCGACAACAGCGACAGCATCGTCACGGTCTTCATCGGGACGTTCGACCTGGAGCGGCCGGCGACCGTGGCGGCGAGTTGCCAGAACGCCGGCCTGGGCGACCCGCCGGTGACGGCCGAGCCGATGCGCACGCTGATCTACGAAATCCCGTGGCTCACCTGGCTCTACGGCATCCTCTCCGGCGCGCTCACGGCTCTGGGCATCCGGCTCGCCCGCCGAGCGGGCCGCACACACCGCGCCCCGCACAAAAGTGGTAGCCCAGACGCCCATCCCGCCCGCGGATAGCCCTGTGGGCTACCACTTCTGTGGCGGCGTCACCCGGCCAGGCGGAAGCGTTCCGCGTGGATCTGATTGCGGGGTACGCGCAACGCCCGCAACGATTTCAGCACGGCAACCGTCATCGGCTCCGGCCCGCAGACGTAGACGTCGCGCTCGCGAATGTCGGGCACCACGATCTCCAGATCGGCCGGCGCGAACGGGTTGAATGGCGGGTTCCCCGCACCGGTGCGTCCCGTGAGGACGTGCAACTGCGCGCCGCGCGCCCGGGCCAGGCTCTGCAGCTCCTCGATCAGCACGGCCTGCGTCATGGTCGGCACCCGGTAGAGCACGGTGACCGGCCCGGTCAGCTCCTCCATCAGCGCCCGGATCGGGGTGACCCCGATGCCGCCGGCGATCAGCAGGCTCGACTCGCGGGTCCGGGCCAGCGAGGTCAGCGCGCCGTACGGCCCCTCGGCGAACACCCGCGTGCCCACCGGCAGATTCCGCAGCCCCGCGCTGGTCTCGCCGATGCCCTTCGCGGTGAGCCGCAGCGACGCGCCGTCCGGGGCGGCGGACAGCGACCACGGATTCACCTGCCACCACGGGTTGTATCCCGGGAAGCGCCACAGCATGAACTGCCCGGCCCGGGCCGGCAGCCGATCGAGATTCCGGCCGGTCACGTGCACCGACACGACGTCGTCCGACTCCGGCACCACGGCGGACACTCGCATGTCGTGCCGCAGATTGCGGATCAGCGGCACGATCACCCGGAAGGTCAGCAACGACCCCAGCGCCAGGCTCCACAGCAGCCACCAATAGGCCCGCGACAACGACGAGACGGTGAATGTGGAGATCTCCGTCATCTGATGAAGGAGGGCCAGAATGATCACCATGTAGAGCAGCACGTGCAGGGCGTGCCACGTCTCGTAGGAAAGGCGCCGCCGCGCGAATCTCGCCGACGAGACGGCGATCACCGTGATGAAAAGAAAGGCGACCATCCCGAGCAGCACCGGGAACGATCCGGCGAGGCTGACGATCTGCTTCGGGATCGGGTTCCCGTCGAGCTGGGCGAAGCCGGTGACGATGAACGAGACGTGCAGCAGCAGGGCGCAGAAGATCGTGAAGCCGGTCCACCGGTGCAGCGTGGTCAGCCGGTCCATGCCGAGCCGCCGGTCCAGCCACGGGATCCGGGCGATCAGCGTGAGCTGGAAGATCATCGCCAGGGCGACGTGCAGCCCGAAGAACCGACCCACCGTGATCAGGGTGTTCTTCTCCGGAACGTCCGAGGTGAAGAACATGTACCAGACGAACAGCAGATTGACCGCGAGCACTGCGAACAGCACCACACGAGCGGCGGTGGCGGGATGTATCGCGGATCGGGTGGGGGCTTGACGGGTGGCCGTCATGGGACGTCTCCTGTCCTCCGGCGCCAATGCGTGTCGAGGGTGTGCCAGCGTGTACAGCAAACGTGCGGCGGTGGTTCATTTTCCGCTCCACAAGGGTCCGGAGCAGCGCAAATGTCCGGAAGCCGACCGGCCGCCGGGGGTTGACGGGTGACATCCGCTGAACGGTTGATAAAAGAAGTTCATCGAATCTCCCATATTTCTTCTTTAATTGCGACCTAAGACGAGCTCAAATTTGCTCGGTAAATTGGCTTTCGCAGATTCTTGCTCCTAGCCTCCTGGAGTCAGCCTTGAAGATTTCTCCCAGTCGCTGAACCAGAGGTATCCCGTATGCGTAGGTCCGCCAGCCGCAGAGCCGCAGCCCCGGCTTCCCCGCACAGTCGCCGTCGTCGCCTGATCGGCGCGGCGGGCGCACTCGTCGTCTTCGGGGGCATCGCGGGCGTCACCCAGATCTCCCGCGCGGACGAGAACGACGCGCCCGCCCAGACGAAGGCGATCTCCATCAACGGCCTGGAGGTGCTGGCGAACAGCTGCGAGGGCAGCCAGTTCGAGCCGCACGACGGTTTCCAGAAGGGCGACAGGTGCGTCTCGACCGCGTTCGGTGAGGTGCCGACCGCGGCCAACAACGCGACGCTGCTGATCACCCGGGCGCCCCGGACGGTGCGGCAGAACCAGCCGTTCACGATTCAGGTGAGCACGCGCAACTTGATCCGGGACCGGTTCCTGGCGGCGGGTCAGGGTGGCTACTACGTGGAGAGTTCGGTGCTGCAGGGCGGCATCGTGCGTGGTCACTTCCACTCGGCGTGCCGCAGCCTGCAGTCGACCCGGTCGGCGCCGGCGAACCCGGAGGCGGTGCCGGAGTTCTTCGTGGCGACCGAGGACCAGAGGGGCGGTCGTGACGCCGACGTCGTTTCCGTGCAGGTCCCGGGCCTGCCCAACGCCGGCACCGTGCAGTGTTCCTCGTGGGCCGGTGACGGTTCGCACCGCATCCCGATGATGGAGCGGGCCAACCAGACCCCGGCCTTCGACTCGGTGCGCATCCAGGTCCTGCGGGGCCGTGGCTGACCGGCGGATCGCTGATCACAACTGAACCGCGGAGCACTGCCGCACCTCCGGGACGTCGAACCGGAGCGGCACGGGACCTCACCGACGAGCAGGTGACCCCGTGCCGCTCAGGACCCCCCATCGATCCCTGGAACCGCTGTCCACCCCCCTGACGGACGGCACCCGCGGCAGTCGGCCCGATCTAGGAAACGGCTGACGAAAGGAGGCGCGGGACCACAATCGGGCCGGGCGATGAGCTCCGGCACCGGGCGACACGGACCAACTCGGGTGTCCGAGGTCGCCCCCCGATGGCCCTGACCGGGAGCGCGGTCAGGGC
>NZ_JBFAZH010000311.1:0-7261 GCF_040681735.1 Actinoplanes sp. NPDC051633
TTTGATCCTTGGTTTTACAACACTCTCGGCGTTCCGCGCGCCCCCACCACCCGGCGGCCGGCCTTGCCCACAACCGGCACCCCCGAGGTGGTGCAGCTCGGGAGCCGCCGCGCCGAGATCCCGTCGCTGGTCTTCCTCCGTGAGGACGGCGTGGTGCTGGTCGGCGACGCGGCCGAGCGCCGGGGCGCGCGGGAGCCCGCCCGGCTCGCCCGCGAGTTCAAGCGCCGGCTGGGCGACCCGGTGCCGGTGCTGGTCGGCGGCTCGCCGATCTCCGCGCACGCGCTGATGGCCCGGGTCCTCGAGCACGTGCATCAGACCGTCACGCGCAGCCAGGAGGGGCCGCCGGCCCGGGTCAGCGTCACCCACCCGGCGAACTGGGGTCCGTACAAGCGCGAGCTGCTGATGCAGGCGATGGTGCTGGCCGAGGTGCCGGACGTGCAGTTGCGCTCCGAGCCGGAGGCGGCCGCGGTGCAGTACGCGGCGCAGGAGCGGGTCCAGGCCGGTGAGATCATCGCCGTGTACGACCTGGGCGGTGGCACCTTCGACGCGGCGGTGCTGCGCAAGACCGCCACCGGCTTCGAGCTGCTCGGCGAGCCGGCCGGCATCGAGCAGCTCGGCGGCGTCGACTTCGACGAGGCCGTGCTGGCCCACGTGCTGGACATGCTCGGCCCGCGCGCGCAGCAGCTCGACCCGTCCGATCCCTCCGTCGTGGAGGCGCTCAGTCAGCTGCGCCGCGATTGTGTGATCGCCAAGGAGGACCTCTCGGCCGACACCGAGGTGCTGATCCCGGTGGCGCTGCCCTCGATGCACACCCGGGTCCGGCTCAACCGGTCGGAGTTCGAGGCGATGATCAGCCCGGCGCTGAGCGAGACGGTCGCGGCGATGCGCCGGGCGCTGCGCTCGGCCGGGATCGCGCCGACCGACCTGCGGTCGATCCTGCTGGCCGGCGGGTCGTCGCGGATCCCGCTGGTCAGCGAGTTGTTGTCCACGGAGTTCGGCCGGCCGCTGGTGCTGGACGCCAACCCGGAGCACAGCATCGCGCTGGGCGCGGCGATGGCTGCCCGCGACGGCGGCGGGATGCAGTCGCCGTCGCGGCCCTTCCCCGCGCCGCCGGTCGAGCCGGCGCCGCCGGTGCAGCCCGGTAAGCCGTACCCGACGTCGCCCTATCCGACCGAGCAGATCTCCCCCGCTCCCGACGGGCCGCCCGCCTACACTCCCGGCCAACCTGCACCGGTCGCGCAGCCGCAACCCCAGCCGGGTGTCTACCGCACCGGCGCCGCGCCGATCGTCCAGCCGCAGCCACCCGTCGGCCCGCCGCCCGCCGGCAAGCCGTCACCCACCCCGCCCTTCGAGCCGGCCCCGAGTCGGTCGCGGCGCGGTCCGATCATCGCGGTCGCGGCCGCGGCGGTGGCCGTGCTCCTCATCGGCAGCGGCGTCGCGTGGGCGATGCTCCGCGGGGATGGCGACCGCGGCGAGACGCCGGCCGGCGGCGGACCGACGTCGGCCGGTCCGGCGGCGCCCCAGGTGATCGGCTCCTGGAAGCAACTCGCGAACCTCCCGGTCCAGCTCGAGGGCGCGGCGGTGGCCGCGTACAAGGACAAGATCTGGGTGGCCGGCGGGCTCTCCAACGACGAAGCGCGCACCAAGCTGACCAGCGTCTACCTCTACGACCCCAAGACCGACAAGTGGGCGAAGGGCCCGACGCTGCCCCAGCGGATCAGCCACGGCTCGCTGGTGGCCACCCCGTGGAGCCTGTACTTCCTGGCCGGCTGGGTGCAGGACGGCGGCTCGAAACAGGTTCTCAAGCTCAACCCGACCGGCACCGCCTGGATCCCCGACGTGCCGCTGCCGGAGCCGAGGGTGGCGGGCGCCGCCGCGTACGACGGCTCGCACGTGATCTTCGCCGGAGGCACCCGCAAGGGCGGCGCGCCGACCGACACCGTGTGGTCGCTGACGGACGGCAAGTGGAAGTCGATCGGCAAGCTCGGCGAACCGCGGCAGAAGCTCACCGCGGTCAGCAACAACGTGGACACCGTGTGGGTGCTCGGCGGGCGCGACGCGCAGAAGGACACGAAGTCCGCCCAGATCGACCGCATCGCGCAGGGCAAGGTGGCCGAGCCGCCGACGGTGCGGATCGACCCGCCGATCGACAGCTCCGCCGCCGTCCGCTTGGACGGCATCGGCATGTGCCTGGTCGGCGGCGAGATGCCCGGCAAGCGCTACAACGACTGGTGGTGCGACCAGACCGGCGTGGCGGCGACGCTGCCCAAGCTGGACCCGCCGCGCGCCGGGCTGGGCGTGGCGCGGCTCGGCCGGACGATCTACGTCGTCGGCGGGTACGGCGCCAACTTCCAGGGGCTCGACCGCGTCGAGTCCTTCACCGTCCCCGGCTGATAGCGTTCCTGACCTGATGGCGTACGGGCTGGGCATCGACTGCGGCACCACGCACACGGCCGCGGCGATCACACGGGACGGTTCGCTCGAAGTGCTGCGCCTGGGCAGCCGCCGGGCCGAGCTGCCGTCGCTGGTCTTCGTGCCGGCCGAGGGCGCGGTGCTGGTCGGCGACGCGGCGGCTCGCCGCGGCGAGACGGATCCGCGCCGGCTGGCCCGCGAGTTCAAGCGGCGCGTCGGCGACCCCGTCCCGATCATGGTCGGCGGCGCCCCCTTCTCGGCGCACGCCCTGACCGCCCGGATGCTCGAGCACGTGCTCAGGACGGCTGTCGCCGGTCAGGGCTCGGCGCCGGCGGCGGTGGTGCTGACCTGCCCGGCGAACTGGGGACAGTACAAGCGCGAGCTGCTGATGCAGGCCGCGCGGATGGCCGACCTGCCGCCGGTGACGTTGCGCACCGAGCCCGAGGCGGCGGTGATCGAGTACGCCGCCGGCTCGCGGGTGGGTGATGGCCACATCATTGCCGTGTACGACCTGGGCGGCGGCACCTTCGACGCGGCGGTGCTGCGGCGCACCGCGGGCGGCTTCGAGGTGCTGGGCCAGCCGGAGGGCGTCGAGCAGCTGGGCGGCATGGACTTCGACGAGGCGGTGTTCGAGCACGTCATCACCAAGCTGCCCGCCGACCTGGTGTCGGCCGGGGACGACCCGGCGAATCTGGCGGCGCTGGCCCGGCTGCGGCGCGACTGCGTGGAGGCGAAGGAGGCGCTGTCCGACGACACCGAGGTGCTGATCCCGGTGGCGCTGCCGCAGATGCACACGCGCATCCGGCTGATCCGGTCGGAGTTCGAGGACATGATCCGGCCGGCGCTGACCGAGACGGTGGGCGCGATGCGGCGGGCGCTGCGCTCGGCCGGGGTGGCGCCGGACGAGGTGACGTCGTTCCTGCTCTCCGGCGGTTCGTCGCGGATTCCGCTGGTGTCGCAGTTGCTGTCCACGGAGTTCCGGCGGCCGGTGGTGCTGGATCCGCATGCCGAGCACAGCATCGCCCTGGGGGCGGCGCGGGTGTCGCTGCTCGCGGAGGGCAGCTCGCCGCTGCCGCAGAAGAAGCAGAGCAGGCCCACGGCGACGGCGACCGCGCCGTCCGGCGCGCTCCCGTCAAGTGGCGCGCTCCCGTCAAGTGGCGCGCTCCCGTCAAGTGGCGCGCTCCCGTCAAGTGGCGCGCTCCCGTCAAGTGGCGCGGTTCCGGCAGGTGGCGCGGTTCCGGCCGGGGGCGCGCTTCCGGCAGGTGGCGCGCTTCCTCGTGGGCAGCAGAGCAAGGGCACGGCGCCGGTGCCTCCCGTCGTGGCGCCTCAGCGGGCGCCCCGGAGGCAGCAGAGCAAAAGGGCCGAGCCGGCGGGCGTACCCGGCGAATCCGGCGCGCCCACAGCGGCGGCCGAATTCGAATCGCCGGTTCTTCTCACTCGCGACGGGCTCAACCGGTCCTCGGCGCGGGCGGTCGCGCCGCCGGCCGTCCCGGCGCGCAGGACCGGACCGGCGCGACGCCGTCTGCTGCAGATCGTCGCCGCGGCCGTCTCGGTGCTGGTCATCGGCGGCACCGCGGTCTATCTGGTGGGGAAGTTCACCGACGACGGTGCCGGCGCAAACCCGTCGGGAGGTCCGGCCAGCTCGGCGCCCGTCGTGCCCGCCTGCGGGTTCGTCGACGACTTCACCGGCGTCACGCTCGACGCGAAGTGGGAGCAGACCCGGGACGATGTCGAGGTCAACGTGGCCGGCGGCGCCGCGACCGTGGACGCGCCGGACGGCTCCGACATCTACAACGACAAGCTCGACGCGCCCATGCTGCTGCGGTCGCAGACCGGCGACTTTCAGCTCGAGACCGAGATGACCGCCACGCCGAACCAGTTCTACCAAGGCGCGGGGCTGGTGCTGTGGAACGGCCCCGATAGCTACGTGCGGCTCGAGCTGGGCTGGGGCGATGTGCAGGCGATCGTGTACGAGTACAAGAACGGCGGCAAGCATCTGCGGCCGCATCCGCCGTTCAAGGCCGGCCCGAACGCCGTGCGCACCAACGCCGACCGGGTGATCCTGCAGCTGCGCCGGGCCGGCGACACGGTGGATGCCCGGTGGCGGCGGCCGGACGAAACGGCGTACACCGATCTCGGCACCATCGACATCAAACTGCCCGCCACCGTCAAGGCCGGCCTCTCCGTCCTCAACCGCGCGCAGTCCGGCTCGTCACCCGAGTCGTTCAGCGCCACCTTCGAGAAGGCGTCACTGACCTGCTGAAATGCCATCCGCAGCCCCACCGCCACCCTTGACCGGACTGAAGGCGTCTTTCCTCCGCAGCCCCACCGCCACCCTTGACCAGACTGAAGGCAGCCCCGCCGCCGCCTCAGCCGGACTGAACGCCGTTTCTGGTCTTGATCTCGGCGAGCGAGGCCGCGGTGGCCTCGACCACCTCGACCGGCGGGCCCGCCTTGGTGCGCAGCGCGGCATCGATCGTGGCGGTGACGACGAGGTCGAGGCCCGGCTTGAGCTGGCCGCCGAGCGCCGACCAGAAGTCCGAGTTCTCGCTGCCGTCGCCGCTGCGCAGCTTGAGCGTCGGCACCGGGCGGACGTCGGCGAAAACCCCCTGCAGATGCTCCACCTCGATCGTCGGGTGCAGCAGCAGCGCGGACAGCACGTCGCCGAGCAGCGAGTGCTCGTCACGGACCTCGCTGGTCCAGGCGGTGACCAGGTAGCGGCAGTCGACGCGGGGCAGCGGGTCGCGGCGGAAGCGGCGGCCGTCGGACTCCTCGACGATCACGTCGCCCCACTCGCGGTCGCTCAGGTTGGGCCGCACGTCCCACAGGTAGAGGTCGACGGTCGGCTTCGAGGACAGGGCCGCGGACCACTCGCCGTCCGGCGCCTCGAACGCGATGTCGACATCGCGGGCCGGCAGCGGGACGACCGAGCGCAGGAACGTCTCCAGCGTCTCATCGAGCAGATGCAGCATCGGCGTCCTTCACCAGGTCGAAGTAGCGGTCGAACTCCTTCTCGGTGCGCAGCCGCCCGAGCTTCTGGAACTCCCGTTTCACGCTGAGCACAGCATGCCGCATGGTGATGGGACTGTCCTCGGCGGCGGCCAGGAACGCCGCGCCGAGCGCCGCGTTGCTGATCACGCCACCGGTGATCTTGAACTGGCGAGCCAGGAAGTCGATGTCGATGTCGGTGATCGGCGCGGTGGACGGGAAGGTGCGCGCCCAGATCTGCCGGCGTTCCGGCTCCTCGGGCGCCACGAAGTCGATCGCGATGGAGATCCGCCGCAGGAACGCCGGGTCGATGTTGCGCTGCAGGTTGGTGGCGAGCACGACCAGGCCCTCGTACGTTTCCAGGCGCTGCAGGAGGTAGGCCACCTCGATGTTCGCGTACCGGTCGTGGGCGTCGCTCACCTCGGAGCGCTTGCCGAACAACGCGTCCGCCTCGTCGAAGAAGAGCACCAGGTCACCGGCCGCCGCGGCGCCGAAGATGCGCTCGAGATTCTTCTCCGTCTCGCCGATGTACTTGCTGACCACCGCGGACAGGTCCACTTTGTACAGATCCAGCCCGAGGTCGCCGGCCACCACCTCGGCGGCGAGCGTCTTGCCGGTGCCGGACGGGCCGGCGAAGAGGGCGACCACGCCGGCCGACGGCAGCGGGCTGAACCGCCAGGTGCCGTACACGGTCTCCCGCCCGCGATGCCGGGCGGACAGCTCGCGCAACTGGGCGGCCTCGGGCGGCGGCAGGATCAGGTCGTCCCACGAGCGGCGGGGCCGGATCCGTACGGCGACGTTGTCGAGGTGCCCACCGGCCAGGCGGCGGACGGCCGGGGCGACCTCTCCCCCATCGGCCGCGGCCGCGGCGGCGACCAGCCGCAGTTGCTCGCGCGTCAGGCGGTACGCCGGGTCGGGGTCGCGGCCGAGCGCACGCTGCCAGTCACCGGCGTCGGCCACGCCGTCGGCCACCCGGATCTCGTGCCACGACCGCTCCGGCACCGACTCGAGCGGCTGCTCGCCGGACGAGCTCAGCACGAAGTCGAGATGCGTCGCCCGCTTGATGGCGTCGCGCCCCGCGGCGGTCAGCGGGCCCTCGATCTCGAACACCACCACCAGATCGCCGAGTGTCGCCTCGCGGACCACCGCCGTCCAACCGGCGGCGTCGTCCGGCGGCGGGCAGATCAGCAGACCGGCGCCGGTGATCGCGCGCAGGCGGCTCTCGCGGTCGCCGCCGTGCACCAGCAGCAGACCGCCGCGTCTCGGCTCGTCGCTTGCGGCCGCCCGCCGCGTCGCGCCGGGCGGCAGGGCGGGATCGGGCGCGTCGTCGCCGCGCAGGTGCCAGATCAGGCGGGCGGCCGGCTCGCCGGACAGCGTCGCCCACGGTCCGTCGCCGGCCGTGCGGGCGAGCCCGGCGCGGATCAGGCCGCCGGACGGGGACAGCGCGCGCTCGGCGACGTGCCCGGCCGGGTCGGCGAAGACGCGGGTCAGGGTGGAGAGGGTCAGCCGCGGCAGCTGCACCGAATCCTGCACGTACGACACGAGCCGCTGGCGCGCCGGCGACTGCTCGACGGCGACCAGGAGCGCCAGCACCTCGGCCTCGTCCGGGCCGAGGTGCGCGTGCCGGGTGACCGCGGCGAACCTGCCACTCCCGGCCAGGGACGCGGTGAACGCCGCGCGCACCTCGCCGACCCGCTCGGCCATGCCGGCGCGGATGACCGCCACCCGTTCCGGACCCGGACCGTCCAGGCCGGGCAGGTCGGCGAGTGCGCGTTCCAGCTCCTCGTGCCCGACGTAGAGGCCGGCGAAGTCGCGCGGCGGCCGCCCCTCGGCCAGACGGCTGACCAGCGCCTCGCGCTGC
>NZ_JBFAZH010000312.1:0-7259 GCF_040681735.1 Actinoplanes sp. NPDC051633
CTCGTATGCGATGAAGAAGTACTCGAAGGTGTTCGGGAAGACGAGCAGCAGCGGACGCCAGTCGGTGAGTTCGAACAGGACGACGCCGGCCAACCGGTAGAAGAACAGGAACCGGAGTACGTCGAAGGCGGACCGGCTGGTCCAGTTCCGCATGGCCGAGAGATACGCGATGGACAGGTAGAACATGTCCATCGCCTTGTCGTAACTCTGGTAGCCGGGCGGGTCGTACCCGAACAACTGAAAGATCGTCTGGTCGACGCCGTCGAGGACCAGCGCCGCGACGATCGCCGGCAGCGGGAACCGGGGGATCAGCAGCGGCACACCGAATCGTGCGCCGACGACGACCAGGAACAGCAGCGTCTCCTGCTCGCCCATGGTGCGGATCCTTGCAGTTCGACGGGCACGGCACCACTGTCGACGGCCTCTTTCATCCGCCATGGATGAGTCATGTACCGGCGCTCACACGCGGACGCTCACAGGTGTACCGCTGCGCCCGGTCCCCACGGGATGCCGATGGCGTACCAGAGGATGTAGAACGCCGTCCAGGTCACCAGCAGGACCAGCGTGTAGGGCAGCATCATCGCCACGACGGTGCCGAGGCCGGCGCTCTTGCGCCAGCGCTGTACCTGCAGGACGACGAACGCCAGGTAGACCATCAGCGGCGTGACCACGTTCGCCGGACCATCGCCGACCCGGTAGCCGGCGATCACCGTCTCCGGCGCCACCCCCAGTCGCAGGAACAGCGGGATGAAGATGGGCGCCAGGATGGACCACTTGGGGATGACGCCGGGCAGCAGCAGGTCCACAACGAACACCAGCAGGACCAGGCCGATCAGCAACAGCGGGGTCGGGATGCTGGCGCGTTCCAGGGCCTCGGACAACTTCACCGCGATGACCTGGGCGATGTTGCTGTAGTTGAAGTACGCCAGGAACTGGGCGATGAGCACGAAGATGAAGATCAGGCCGCCCAGCCCGGACAGGCTCTTGGTGATCGCGGCGATCGCGTCGTTGGTGCCGGTCATGGTGCCCGCGCCCCGCCCGTACGCCCAGCCGGCGACCAGGAAGATCAGCATGATGATCACGATCAGGCTGTCCATGAACGGCGAGTCGTTGAACATCGACCCGGTCTCCGGGTCACGCAGTGGCGACCCGGGCGGCAGCAGGGCGAGCAGAACGATCGCCACCACGGCCAGCAGACCGAAAAGAGCCATCCGGAGGCCCCGTGCCTCGGCGGCCTTCGCCTGCGCGGTGGGCTCCTCCGCCGAGGCGGCGGCGTCGCCGGACATCTCACCGTCGTCGAACTGGCCGAGCTGGCGGCCCACCCAGAACTCGGCCACCAGGGTGATCACCAGCGTGACGAAGAGAGTGGCCCCGATGCCCCAGTACAGGTTGTGCGTGACGCTGATCGTCCGGGCCGGATCAACCAGGTGGATGGACTCGTTGGCGATCTCGGTGACGATGCCGTCCACCGGGGTGATCAGGAAGTTGACGCCGAAGCCGGCGCTGACCCCGGCGAAGGCCGCGGCGATGCCGGCGATCGGATTTCGTCCGATGCTGCGGAAGACCACGGCGCCCAGCGGTACGAGTACCAGGTAGCCGGCATCCGACGCGACGCTGGAGATCATGCCGGCCAGAACGATGATGAAGGTCAGTGTGGCCCGCGGGGCGACCTTGACGATCCGGCGGATGAGGGCGCCGATCAGCCCTGCCTCCTCGGCGAGCCCGACGCCGATCATCGCGATGATGATCACTCCGACGGCGGAGAAGTTGTTGAAGTTGTCGACGAACGAGGTGAACATGAATCGGATGCCGGAGGCGTCCAGCAGGTCCTGCACCGCGATGGTTTCCACGTGCGGGACGTAGTCAGCCGCACCTGGTGGCTCGCCGGTCGTCGCGAGGTCCGGCACGATGGAGCCGCCCGGATAGTACGGATAGTTGGCGTCGGGTGGCGGCGGTGGTTGCGGCGACACCACCTCGGTGGTGACGGAGACGTCCGTCCATGCCAGGATGGCCGACACGACGATCACGAGCAGGCATAGCGCCACGAACATGACCGCCGGGTGCGGCACCTTGTTCCCGGCCCGCTCGACCCCGTTCAGCAGGCGCTGGATCACGCCCCGCTTCTCGGCTGGCACCTTCGTGACGGCCATGGCGGCGTCCTTCCGACGGCAACTGCGGGTGGGTGGCGGGCGAAGCGGCTCAGGCCGGACATCAGCCGCAGTGACATGACGATGCCCAACGGGGCCGGTGGATGGAGGGCGGCACTCGCCGGCGACGCTGACGAGATCGTGGGCTCCGACATGGTCATCCCTTCGACGGCATCCACCTTGGACTGCCCGGGGGTTACGCGTCACGCTAGGACGATCGTGGGCGGGCAACCTCACCCGAATCGGGTGAGCGCCGCCCACATTTCGCGTCGCCGGTGGAGAGCCGACGGCGGACAACGTGGGGGAAGACCGGCGGTTCGTCCCGGACCGTCAGGGTCCGCGGAGGCCGCACTCATTCGTTTTGGGGGAGAGCACAAAACCGCCTGTTCTACCCACTCTGTCGGCGACTATGCCCGACCAGCAGTTCTGACGCTAGATTGTTAAGGGTGCCCAGCCGGCCAGGGGCCGCTCGGAGAGGACCGGCTGGCCCGCCCGGGGGTCGACATGCGTGAGGTATTGACTGATCAGCGTTTTCTGGTGCCGGTTCTGCCGCCACGGCATCTGTCCCGGCCGCGTCTGCTCGAGCGCCTCGACCAGGCGACGCCCGCGGTGCTCACCGTGCTGTCCGCCGGTGCCGGCGCCGGCAAGACCGTGTTACTCAGCGAATGGGCCCGGCAACATGATCCCCCGGTGGCGTGGCTCGCCCTGACCCCGTCCGACAACGACCCTCGGCGGTTCTGGCGGCTGTTCCTCGAGGCCGGGCGGGCCGCCGGGCAGAGTTACCCGACCGGCGCCTGGACGCCCGGCGGCACCGTGGAACTGATCGACTCGGTGCTGCGGCGTTCTGCCGAGCCGCCTGGGCGGCCGGTCTTCGTGCTCGACGACGCGCAGGTGCTGACACACCCGGAGATTCTGACCGGCTTGGACCGGATCGTCCTGCGCTGGCCGCATCGCATCAGGCTGGTCCTGGCCGTACGCAGCGACCCGCTGCTGCCGCTGCACCGCTATCGACTGGCCGGCCTGGTACGTGAACTGCGCGCCGCGGATCTGGCAATGACCGAGGCAGAGGTCCAAGACCTGCTCGACCGGCACGGCATCCGACTGCCCGGCGACGACCTGCGGACGTTGCACCGGCGAACCGAGGGATGGCCGGCCGGCCTGCGGCTGGCGGCGATGCGGATGGCCGACACCGAACGGCCGGCCGAGTTCGTCGCGCTGCTCGCGATGGACGAAGGCAGCATCGGCGAGTATCTGACGGCCGAGGTGCTGGCCGCCCTGCCCGAGCAGATGCAGTCCCTGCTGATACAGACCAGCTTCCTCGACGAAGTGACCGGCCCCCTGGCGGAGGCGGTCACCGGCATCCCGAACTGCCGGTCGGCGCTGACGGCGCTGGCCCGGACCAACTCGTTCGTGATACCGGTCGATCGGTCGCGTACCACCTTCCGCTACCACCCGCTGTTCCGCGAGATGCTGCGCCAACTTGCGCGTGGCCAGCCGACCGAGTTCCAGCAGAATCAGTACGCCCGCGCGGCGGCCTGGTTCCGGGAGCAGGGTGACATGTGGAACGCCCTGCACTGGAGTGTGCAAGCCGGCAACGGGGCCGCCGTCCGGTCGGTGCTGGCGCGGGGCGGCCTGGCGCAGGCGTTCGTCGGTCACCAGGATCTGATAATTCCCGGCCTGGCGGAGTTTGCTCACGACCACCCGCCAGGCGACGCCTCGCCGGCCGACCTGGCCGAGTTCAGAACGACGCAGCGCGCGATCCTGGCGATCGTCACCGATTCTGCGGCCGTGGAGCGCCTGGACGACGTGCCGGCGGGCGACGGGCCGGCGGACCAGCCGGTGCCGCCCGATGATCCCGAGGTGACGGTCACCGCGCTGGTGTCCGACATGATGCTCGGCGAGAAGATCGCCGACTTCGGCATCGTCGACGCCGCGGCCGCGCGGCTGCTCTCCGACGAGAACCTGCGGGCGTCCGTCGACGCGGTGCCGGGCCTGCGGTCCAGCACGCTGCTCGCCCAGGCCCGGGCGAGGTTCAGCATCGGCCGGGTGGCGGACGTGGACCCGCTGCTGCGCCAGGCGATGGCCGCCGTGCCGGTGAACGGGACACCGGTCGCGCAGCTGGAAGCTCTGTCCATGCTCGCCTTTGTGAGCGTCTCGGCACGTCCACGGCATGCCGACGACGCGATCGAGCGTGCCGAGGCGCTGCTGAGCCGCCATCCCGCGCTGGCCAGGCCGGTGATTCTGGATCTGGCCATCGCGCGCCGCGCCCACCTCGGGGCGGATCTGGCGACGATGGCGGAGGCGATGCGACGTCTGCAGGCTGCCGGCCCGCACTACGCCGACGCAGGGCAGGCGGCGACGGTGGCCTACGTACAGGCGACGCTGTTCGTCGCACAGGGGAAACTGGCCCGGGCGCAGGTCCTGCTGCGCGATGATCCGGCGGTGAACCGGACGGCCGTCGGTCTGTTCGGCGTGATTCGCGACCGCGACCTGGCGGAGATCGACACCGCGTTGGGCCGGCCCCGATCGGCGTTGCAGCGCCTGCACCGCCACCGCGGCACCGCCGAAGAAGTGGTCGCCCAGGTGGCTGCCGCGCGGGCGTATCTCGCGCTCGGCGAACTGGACCGGGCGGCGGTGTCCGTCCGGGCCGTGATGACCATGCCCAGCCCGCACGTCGACCGCCTGCTGCTGGTCGACGCGGCGCTCTGCGAGGCCGAGGTCGCGCATCGCCGCGGCGACGAGGGCCGCGCCGCCGAGCTGCTCGACCGCGCGCTGCAGATCGCCGACGGCGACATCGTGCTGCCCTTTGTGCGGGCCACGCCCGCCCTGGAGCCGGTGCTCAGCCGGCACCGGACGCTCACGGCGCGCTGGCCGGCGGTGGTGGCGCAGGTCCCGCAGCCGGGTCCCGTGCCGCCGGATCACGATGAGCTCGCCGACGCTCTCACCCACCGTGAGCAGGCCGTGCTGCGGCTGATGGCGACCAGCATGTCGACCACGGAGATCGCCGACGAACTGTGCCTGTCGATGAATACGGTCAAGACCCACCTGGCTGCCATCTACCGCAAGCTCTCCGTCGGCCGCCGGCGCGAGGCGGTCTTCCGGGCCCGCGAGCTGGAACTGCTCTGAACCTCATGCAGTTCGGATGACGCACGACGCGGGCCACGCAAACAAGCTGGGAGCATGCCACTGGCGAACTGACGGAGGCACCGATGCTCCCTTGCTATGAGATCCGGTTGACCCATCCGGAAGGCGCGTCGCCGCACGAGTTCTTCGGTGACCTGACGGTGACGGTCGACGGGGACGTGGTGCTGATCACCGGCCGGCTCGACCAGTCCGGGCTGCACGGGCTGCTGGAGCGGGTCCGCGCCTTGCGGTGGCGGCTGCTGGAGGTCCGCCGGACCCGAAGTCGGCCTGGCCGAGGCTGAGGAGATGAGCGTGTCCGACACGTACGAGATCAGGGTCGTCGGCGCTCTCGGCCCGGTCGGCCGGTCCGCCTTCGCCGACCTGGCCGTCGACGTGGAACCGGTCGCGACGGTGCTGTCCGGCGCTCTGACGCAAGCCGAGCTGCATCTGGTGCTGGACCGGGTACGGGACCTCGGCCTCGAGCTGATCGACGTCAAGCTCGCCCGTCCCGGGCCACCGGACTAGCCGGTGGCCGGCCGGACTCCTGTCCACGGGCGGTGGGATCCCGCAACCGCTAGCGATCGGCTCCGGACGCGTCGGGCCGGAAGGCGGCGGCCGCCGCGACGGTCTCAACGATGCCGATCGACACGAAGAAGACGGCGGCGAAGGTGATGAAGTTGGCCACGCTGGCCACCCGCCAGATCAGCACGGCGCCCGCGGCCGGAATGGCAGCGATGCCGATGCGGAACCGCCACCCGGCGAGGGGGTCGTCGGCGCCACCGAAGAGGTAGGCCGGGCTGCCGAAGAGCCATCCGACGCCGACGACGAGGGCGAGCAGCAGCGCCGCGACGGGCAGGTGATGCAGGCATGCGATACCGACGGCGGCGGTCAGGACACCCAGGATCACGGCCGTCACCCGGTAGGACTTCGGGTACATGGTGATGATCAGGCTGAGCGCCGCCCGTACGAGGCCGGTCACCACGAGATTGATACCGAAGAGCGCGCCGGCGATGTTCAGAGCCGGCTCCGGCGCGGCCAGCACGGCGAAACCGAAGCCGATCGGGACGAGGCCCAGGGCCAGCCTGAGTAGCCGCCAGGCAACCCCTTGGTCGTACGGGCGGTCGACCTCGTAGTCCACGTCGCCGCTCTCCCTGCTGTGGGGCCATGGAGGAGCGTTCAGGGTTCGGATACCACGACGGTCGCGCGGCTCGGCGATCCGTCGCGGTGGTATTCCAGCGTGACCGTGTCACCGGATTTGTGGGTGCGGACGGCCACGAGCATCTGGTCGGTGCTGTTGACGGCGGAGTCGCCGACCTTGGTCACCACATCTCGCTCTCGCAGTCCGGCACGCGCGGCGCCGAAACCGGGTAGCACCTGGTCCACCAGTGCGCCTCGAGGAAGCCCGGTCGAGCGGGCCATCTCGTCGGTGACACTGACGGTGAGCAGCCCGACGACGGGATGGGTGGCACGTCCGGTACGGATGAGCTGCCCAGCGATCGACTGGGCGAAGTCGATGGGGATGGCGAAGTTGAGGCCGATGCTGCCCCCGCCGCCGTCGGGTGTCTGGGCGCCGGCGGTGTTGACCGCCACCTGCCGGCCCGAACAGTCGACCAGTGGACCGCCACTGTTGCCGGGGTTGACCGCAGCGTCGGTCTGCACCCCGTTGACCAGGGTGGCCGGTTCATCACCCTGGCCGACGTTCACATAGCGGCTGAGAGCGCTGACCACCCCCGCGGTGATCGTGCCGTTGAGGCCCAGCGGAGAGCCGGCCGCGACCACCGGCTGCCCGACCACGAGCGCGGCCGAGGCGCCGATGGTGATCGGTGCCAACGGGACCACGCCCGGCTTGACCCGGAGCACGGCCAGGTCCGTCGCCGGGTCTCGACCGACGACGGTGGCCGCGACCTGCGCGGGTCCTCGAGCGAAGTCGACGGTGATCGTGCCGCCGATGGCCGGTGCGATGACGTGATCATTGGTCAGGATGTTGCC
>NZ_JBFAZH010000313.1:0-7258 GCF_040681735.1 Actinoplanes sp. NPDC051633
GGACCGTCATCGGCCGTCCCGCGGGTCGCCGCCCTCGCTGGAGCCGCCGGCCGACGACGGCCGGTACACGTGGAAGCCCGGCGGCGCGAGCGCGGCGTCCGCGGGCTTCTGCGGCGCGGGGCCGGGGGTCGCGGGCTGCGATGGCGCGGGCGCGGAGACGGATGGCTGCGGCGCGGGTGCCTTGCGGCGTCGGCCGAACCGGCGCTTCGGCGCCTCCGGTGCGGGCGTCGGCGGCGGCCCGGACGGACCGTCCACCAGGGTCGGGTTGAGCTCGGTGTCGACGTCCCGCCCGCGGTGGTCCACTGTGGTCTGATCGGTACCCCGCACGCGGGGCTGCCGGATGGTGGTCCGGTCGCCGGTGGACGCCCGGCGCCGCGGCGGCGATAGCGGCGCGCCCCGATCGGCCGGAGCCACCGTGGGCGCGTCCGGCCAGGGGTCGGTGGGTTCGGACGCGTTCCCGGCCGGCCCGGGCTCGTCGGCCGTGGCGCCGCCGGGCCTCGGCGCGGCGTCCGCCGCCGAGCCGTCGGGACGGCCGTGGAGGCGTTCGCCGCGCAGGCGGGTCGCCACCCTTGCCGCCCCGATGGCCGCGGCCACCGTGATCACCGCCGCCAGGGCCACGCCGAGGCGGCCGTTCAGCGGGATGATGCCGATCGCGCCGCCCAGCACCCAGGCGATCATCAGCACCGTCTCGGAGTGGGCGAAGGCGCTGGCCCGCAGGCGCTCCGGGACGCGCTCCTGGATGCTGGCGTCGATCGCCAGCTTCGAGATGCCGCTGAACGTGGCGGCCACCAGAGCCAGCAACGCCACCATGCCGAGGTTGTAGAAGACGACGGCCAGCACCGCCACGCCGGCGGTGAGGGTCAGGCCGCTGGACTGCATCGCGGTCGGGCGGCGGATGCGCAGCCGGGTGCCGATCGCCGTGGACAGGAACGTGCCGGCCACCAGCGCGCCGCCGACCATGGCGACCGCGACCTGACTGCCCACGTCGCGGCCGAAGATGGTGGTCTCCAGCTCGCCGGCCTTGATCGCGAAGGCGAAGAAGAGCAGCAGGAAGCCGTAGAGCAGGCGGAGGCTGGCGCTGCCGATCAGCGTGTTGACGACCAGCCTGCCGGAGAGCGGCCGGTCCTCCCCGCGGCGCAGCCGCAGCATGGTGCGGAAGGGGCGGGGGACGGCCTCCGGCGGATCCGAGTCGGCCCGCGGCGGCAGCCGCAGTGCGATCACCATGCCGACGATGAAGATCAACGACGCCACGCGCAGCGACCACTGCGGGCCGAACCAGAACGCGGCAAGCCCGATCGGGGCCACGACCGCGCCGGCGAACGTACCGTAGACGCTCGCTCTGGCCCCGACCTGCGACAGGCCCACGCCCTCCGGCAGCAGGCGGGGAACCGCGGCGGATCGCGCGACGCCGTAGGCGCGCGACAGCGCGAGGACGCCGAAGGCGGCCGGGTAGAGGCCGAAGCCGAGCAGGTTGTCGGAGATCACGTACGCCAGGAAGGCGCGGCCCAGCATCGTCGTGGCCAGCGCATAGCGGCGGCCGTGCCGGAAGTGGTCGAGCAGCGGGCCGACCACCGGCGCCAGCAGCGCGAACGGGACCATCGTGATGAGCAGGTAGAGCGCCACCTTGCTGCGCGCCTCGCCCAGGGGCACGTTGAAGAAGATCGTGCCGGCGAGCCCGATCGCGATCAGCGCGTCACCGGCGCAGGAGATCGCGTGCAGATCGAAGAGCCGCACCATGCCGACCTCGTTGGCCGCTCCCTTGGCCCGCGCGTCCCCCACGCGGCGGGTCGCCCACTTACCGCCGCGCAGCCCGCCTCGCACCAGCATGCGCGACGCGCGCACACCGGTCCCGACGATCCGGCCGAGGGTGGGAAGGAACGGCATGGGAACCATCCTGACTGATCCGCGCGACCTCGTCCCCATCCCGCGCGCTCCTATTCGGGGGAGTCGTTGTGGTCGGCACGGCCCGATAGGGGACAATGGCCCGGTGACCACCAGGACCACCACTCGTGCCGCCAAACTCGACCAGGTCTGCGCCGATGCCGTCGGGATCGCTCGGGGTGCCATCACCGAGGTGGATCCGGCCGATGTCGGCGAGCACCTGGAGGCGATCGCCGAGGGCGACCGGGTGGTGACGCACTTCTTCGAGAGCCACCTGGCCGGCTATCGCGGCTGGCGCTGGGCGGTCACCGTCACCCGGGTGCCACGCAGCCGGCACGTGACGGTCTGCGAGACGGTCCTGCTGCCGGGGCCGGACGCCCTGCTCGCCCCGGGCTGGCTGCCCTGGAACGAGCGGCTGCGCGCCGGCGATCTGGGCGTGGGCGACCTGATGCCGACCGCGCCCGACGACGACCGGCTGGCCCAGGGTTACGTCCTGAGCGACGACCCCGCGGTCGAGGAGGTGTCCTGGGAGCTGGGCCTCGGCCGGTCCCGGGTGATGTCGCTCGAGGGACGGATCGAGACGGCCCAGCGCTGGTACGACGGGGAGTCCGGCCCCGACGCCGCCATCTCCACCGCCGCACCGCGCAACGCCCGCTGCGGCACCTGTGGCTTCTATCTCCCGCTGGCCGGCGCGATGCGCGGCATGTTCGGGGTGTGCGGCAACCTGTTCGCCCCCGACGACGCCCGCGCGGTCAGCGCCGACCACGGCTGCGGCGCGCACTCCGAGGCCTTGCAGGGCACTCCCGAGGTCCCGGTCGAGGAGCTGCCGACGGTCTACGACGACTCCGAGGTGGAGGCCGTCGCGGTCAGCCGTTCACACGGATCGGTCGAGGAGGCCGAGCCGGCCGAGGACTACGGCCACAGTTGATCTGGCTCCGCTTCGCTCCGCGGGCGATCGCGATTCACTCGTGTACTCGGTAAACCGGGTGCGTCAAGGCGCGGCGGCGGCGCCGGTTCGCGTCGTGGCGCAGCATGGTGAGCAGGCCGGGGATGCCCCAGAGGGCGCCGGCCAGGCAGATCCACAGCCAGGTGGTCGGTGCGCCGGCCAGCCAGCAGATGAGCGCGGCGATGCCGAAGGCGGCGATGCCGCCCAGTGCGAAGGGCACCATCGGCGGATCGAGCGGCTCGGGCCGGGGCTTGGACACGTTGATCAGCGTACGCGGCGGCGGGTAGTCCACACGTTCGTAACATCGCCGATCTTTTGCCGACATCGGCAGTCTGACACGATGCGCGCATCGAACCTCGTGAGCCACTGGGGGCACGCGCATGTCCACTACTTCCGCCGACCGGGATGTCGCAGCGTCGCGTACGCCCAAGAACGGTTTTGACCGGTATTTCGAGATCTCTGCCCGCGGCTCGACGGTAGGCCGGGAGGTCCGCGGCGGGTTCGCGACCTTCTTCACGATGGCCTACATCGTGGTGCTGAACCCGCTGATCCTCGGTGCGGGCGTGGACGCCGTCGGCGGCTCGCTGCCGATCGCCGCGCTGGCCGCCGGTACGGCCTTCGTGGCCGGCCTGATGACCCTGCTGATGGGCGTGGTGGCCCGGTTCCCGCTGGCGCTGGCCGCCGGGCTGGGCGTCAACGCGCTGGTCGCCTACGAGATCGCGCCCGAGATGACCTGGGCCGACGCGATGGGCCTGGTGGTGATCGAGGGCGTGCTGATCGGGATCCTCGTGCTGACCGGGCTGCGCACCGCGGTGTTCCGGGCGGTGCCGACCCAGCTCAAGACGGCGATCGGGGTGGGCATCGGCCTCTTCCTGATGATCATCGGGCTGGTGGACGCCGGCTTCGTGCGGCGCATGCCGGACGCGGCGAACACCACCGTGCCGGTCGAGCTGGGCATCGGCGGCAAGCTCACCAGCTGGCCGGCGCTCGTCTTCGTGCTGGGTCTGATCTTCACGATCGTGCTGTTCGTGCGCCGGGTGCGCGGCGCCATCCTGATCGGCATCCTGGTCAGCACGGTGCTCGCCATCATCGTCGAGGCGATCGCCAAGGTCGGTCCGTCCTTCGTGGACGGCAAGCCGAACCCCAAGGGCTGGTCGCTCAACGTGCCGGCGCTGCCGGACAAGATCTTCGACCTGCCCGACCTGTCGCTGATCGGCAAGTTCAACGTGCTCGACTCGTGGGGCCGGGCCGGGTGGCTGGTCGTCATCATGTTCATCTTCACCCTGCTGATCACCGACTTCTTCGACACCATGGGCACGATGGTGGCGGTCGGGCTGGAGGGTGACCTGCTGGACTCCGAGGGCATGCCGCCGCGTACCCGGGAGATCCTGCTCGTCGACTCGGTGGCCGCGGCCGCCGGTGGCGCGGCGAGTGTGTCGAGCAACACCTCCTACATCGAGAGCGCCTCCGGTGTGGCCGAGGGCGCGCGCACCGGCGTCGCCAACCTGGTCACCGGCGCGCTCTTCCTGCTGGCGATGTTCCTGGCGCCGCTGGTCACGGTGGTGCCGTTCGAGGCCGCATCGACCGCGCTGGTGCTGGTGGGCTTCCTGATGATGACGGCGGTCCGGCAGATCGACTGGACCGACTACGAGATCGCCGTGCCGGCGTTCCTGGCGATCACGCTCATGCCGTTCACGTACTCGATCTCCAACGGGATCGGCGCGGGGATCATCTCGTACGTCGTGATCAAGCTGGCCGTCGGCAAATCGCGTGAGGTTCACCCGCTGCTCTACGCGGTGGCCGTCGTGTTCGTGCTGTACTTCCTGCGTGGGCCGCTGGAATCGCTGATCGGCTAGCCCGGTGCGGTGCGGTAGGTCATAGTCCGGACAGATGTCGTTAGCCAAGCTCATTAGCTAGGCTAAGGAACGTGATGGAGCGGTCGGTGACGACGGAACGCACGACGGGCGAGGATCTCGCCCCGATGCTGCGCGATGCGATCACCAGGCTCAACCGACGGATCCGCAAGGAACGCCCGGTCGGCGATCTCACGTTCAGCCAGCTCTCGGCGCTGACCAGCCTCCAGCTGGCCGGCGCGCTGACCCCACGGGAGCTGGCCGACGTCGAGCGGGTCCAGCCGCCCACGATGACCAAGATCGTGGGCAAGCTGGAGGAGCGGGGGCTTGTGGCGCGTACGCCGCATCCCACCGACGGGCGCCAGGTCATCCTGGCCGCCACGGAGGAGGGCCGGGCGATCTACGCGCAGTTCGAGCGGACGCGCAACGAGTGGCTGGCGCAGCAGCTGGCCCGGCTCAGCCCGGATGAACGCGACGTGCTCGTGCGAGCTGCCGAGATCATGCAGCAGGTCGCCCGGGCCTGATCGGCCGACGTCTCCCGGGTCGCTTCGTCACATGTTGATGACGCGTACCAGTTTGAGGAGGCGCAGCCCACGTGGCAGTGCTGAGCACGACCTTCCGGTCCCTGCAGATCCGCAACTACCGCCTGTTCACCGTCGGGCAGCTCGTGAAGCTGGTCGGTGTCTGGATGATGTTCACGGCGCAGGACTGGCTGGTGCTCGACCTCTCCGGCAACTCACCGGGCGCGCTGGGGATAGTGACCGCCCTGCAGTTCACGCCGGTGTTGCTGCTGACCCTTTTCGCCGGCAAGCTCGCCGACCGGTACGACAAGCGCACGCTGCTGATCATCTCCAACGCCATGTTCGCCGTCACCGCGATCGTCTTCGCGATCCTGGTCGCCTCGGGCGTCGTGGTGCTGTGGCACGTCTTCCTCTTCGCCGCGCTGCTCGGCATCGCCAACTCGATCGAGACGCCCGTGCGGCAGGCCTTCGTGTCCGAGCTGGTCGAGCGGCGGCTGCTGCCGAACGCGCTGTCGCTGTCCGCGGCCACCTTCAACACCGCCCGCATCGGCGGCCCGGCGCTGGCGGGTGTGGCGCTGGCGCTGATCGGCACCGGTCCGGTGTTCCTGCTGGCGACGGCGCTGTCCATCGCGCCGGTGTTCACGTACCTGCTGATGCGGACCGCCGACCTGCTGCGCTCGGCGCTGCCGTCGGAGTCCGACGACACCCGGATCGTCGACGGCCTGCGCTACGTGCTCAAGCGGCAGGACCTGGTGCTGCCGATGGCGCTGATGTTCGTGGTCGGCATGATCGGCTTCAACTTCCCGGTGACCCTCGCCGCGCTCGCGAAGATCGACTTCCATGCCGGGCCGTCGTCCTTCGGGCTGCTCACCACCGCCCTCGCGGTCGGCGCGCTGGGCGGGGCGCTGGCCGGCAGCGGGCGCCGTTCGCGCCCGGGCGTCTACAAGGTCGTCGTCGCCGCGATCCTCTTCGGTGCGTTCGAGATCTCGGTCGGGTTCGCACCGTCGTTCATCGTGGCGATGATCCTGCTGGTGCCCACCGGCTTCTTCTCGATCTACCTGGCCCAGACGGCGAACCAGCGGGTCCAGATGGGCGTCGACTCGGCGTACCGCGGTCGCGTCATGGCCCTCTATGTGCTGCTCTTCCTGGGTACGACGCCGATCGGGGCGACGCTGGCCGGCTGGTGGGGTGAGCACTTCGGGGTGCCCGCCAGCCTCTGGGGCTCCGGGCTGGTCAGCCTGGCCGCCGGCGTGGCCGCACTGATCTGGCAGCTGCGCCACAGCGGCGACCGGGTCCGCGCGCGTGTCCGGCCGCGGCCGTCGCTGAGGCTGGTGCGCACCGCGCCGGAGCCGACTCCCGCCGCGGCCGCGTTGTCGCCGGAACCGGTTCTGGAGCCCAAGGTCCGAACCGCCGCCTGAGCTGCTAATACACCCTCATTTCCGTCCTTTATGGTGGTTCGCAGGGTGGGACACACTCTGGGATGGCATCACGACTCGTCCGATCGGTCGTGGTTTGGGATGGCGCCTGCCGCTTAGCGTCGCTTGGTGATGACTCCGCACACGGTGGTGCTCGCCGCAGCGCTGATTGCGTTGCTGTGTCTGACGTGTGCGCTGCTCCGCTCGCAGGGCGAGGCGGTGCGGCGGGCCTGGGTGCGGCGGGCGCGGCTCGACGGCCCGGTGCTGCGGGTGCTCGATCGGAGGCTCGCCGGCGCGGTGGTCGAGCGGGCGGTCGGCGCCTGCGGGTGCGGCATGGGTAGCCGGATGGAGAGCTGGCCGGCCATCGAGCAGGTGGTCGCCGAGCTGCGCCGGCTCGACCGGGTGCGCTGTGCGGGTGAGCCTGGGCTGTGGGCGGCGGCGATCGAGCGGGCGTACGACCGCTGGCTGCAGGCCGCCTGCCACTACCTCGCGATCTCGCACCGCCTCTTCGCCCTCGCCGACATCGACCGCGACATCGAGCGCCTCCGCATCGAGGAGGAGCTGACCGCCGCCGGCCTGGCCATCCGCGGCTGACCGCGGCGGCAGGCGTTCTGATAACAGTGGTAGCCCAGGAGGCCATCC
>NZ_JBFAZH010000314.1:0-7256 GCF_040681735.1 Actinoplanes sp. NPDC051633
CTCCGGTCAGGGCCACCGCCCGCGTCGTCCGGTCTCGCAACGACGGCAGGATCAGCGCGATCAGGCCGGCCGGGAAGGCCGCGTCCAGGCCCAGCGTCGCCGGGTCGCCGGTCGCACCGCCCAGCAGCACGCCCAGGGCCGTGCCGATGTTCCAGCTCGTGAAGAGCGTGACGCCGATCAACCAGTATGTGCGGCGGCGCAGGACCGGGTCCGTCTCGGCCATCGTGAAGGCGACCACCTCGTCGGTCATCAGGTGGCTGCCGACCAGCTGGTGCCATCGGCGCGGGCCGACGGTGCCCGACACGGCCAGCCCGAACGGCAGGTGGCGGGCGTTCAGCAGCAGGCCGGCGAAGACCGCCGCGAGCGGGTTCGCCGCGATCAGCCCCACCGCCAGGAACTGGCTGCCGCCGGCGAAGACGAGCGTCGACATGGCGAACGGCACCCAGGTCGGCAGCCCGTACGCGATCGCGATGGCGCCGAACGACGCACCCACCGCGATCATCGCCGCGGCGATCGCCGCCGCGTCGCGCAGCAGCCGACGGTCGTGGGGCGTTCGAGATACCGTACGCATGGTTTGAAATAATGAACGAAGTCCCCGAGTTCGGCAAACCGAACGCACCGACCGACGGAGCGAACAGTGCAGCAGCCGTCTCCCCCGCTGGCGACCATCGCCGCAGCTCTGCGCGCCGAGCGCGAACGCGCCGGCATCTCGCTCGCCGAGCTGGCCCGCCGCGCCGGTGTGGCGAAGTCCACGCTCTCGCAGCTCGAGGCCGGCACCGGCAACCCGTCGATCGAGACGCTCTGGTCGCTCGGTGTGGCGCTGGGCATCCCGTTCAGCCGGTTGGTCGAGCCGCCCGCGCCCAGTGTGCGGGTGATCCGCAGCGGTGAGGGGCCGCTGCTGGCCGCCGATCAGGCCGACTTCGTCGCGGCGCTGCTCTCCGCCGGGTCACCGCACACGCGGCGCGACATCTACGTGATGGAGCTCGAGCCGGGCAAGCCGCGGGAGGCGGAGGCGCACATCCCGGGGAGCTTCGAGCACGTGGTGGTCGCGGCCGGGCGGATGAAGGCCGGGCCGAGCAGCGAACCCGTCGAGCTGGCGGCCGGCGACTACATCGCGTTCCCGGGCGACGTGCCGCACCACTACGAGGCGTTGGAGACGGGTACGTGGGCGGTGCTGGTCATGGAGCATCGGTAGGCGATTTGTACAGCTTGGCCACGACGTCCTCGATGTCCGGCTCCACCAGCGACAGGTCGCGCACCGAGGCGACCGCCATCAGTTCGCCCACGGCCGCGGCCGCCGTCGTCGACTCCAGGGTGAAGACCACGCGGTGCCCGTCGGCCTGGGTGGCGGCGACCACGGCGCCGGGCAGCTCGAACGAAGCGGGCAACGGCGTGTCCAGCTCCACCACCAGGCTGCGCCGCGAGCCGTATCGCTCGTGCAGGGCCTCGATCGTCCCGTCATGCACCACGCGGCCGTGGTCGATCACCACCAGGCGCCGGCACAGCCGCTCGATGTCCGCCAGGTCGTGCGTGGTCAGGACCACCGTGACGTCGCCGCCGGCGTCCAGCTCGGAGAGGAACGACCGCACCGCCTGCTTGCTGACCACGTCCAGCCCGATCGTCGGCTCGTCCAGGAAGAGCACCTCCGGGCCGTGCAGCAGGGCCGCGGTGACCTCGCCGCGCATCCGCTGGCCGAGGGACAGCTGGCGCACCGGGGTGTCCATGAAGGCGTCGAGGTCGAGCAGCGACCGGCAGCGGCGCAGGCGGGCCGCGTGCTCCGCGGCCGGCACCCGGTAGATGTGCTGGAGCAGACCGAACGACTCGCTCAGCGGCAGGTCCCACCACAGCTGCGAGCGCTGGCCGAAGACCACGCCGATCCGCCGGGCCAGCTTCGTGCGCTGCGGCACCGGGACCAGCCCGCACACCCGCACGTCGCCGCCGGACGGGGTCAGGATGCCGGTCAGCATCTTCAGCGTGGTCGACTTGCCGGCGCCGTTCGGGCCGATGTAGCCGATCATCTCGCCCCGGTCCACGGTCAGGTCGATGCCGTCGACCGCGGGCACGGTCCGTTTCGTCCGGCGCAGGCGTCCCGCTTTCACCCGTACCGTGAAGTCCTTGCGCAGTTGCCTCATCTCGATGACGGTCATGATCCGGTGCTCCTGTACTGCCTGACGCCCGCGCGCCAGACCACCGCGGCGACGGCGGCCGCGACGAGCGCGACCACCGGTGAGAGGTAGCCGGCCCAGGTGGGCAGGCCGAGCGGATCGTCCCGGCCGAGCAGCACCAGCGCCGGCTGATAGGACACGAAGGCGAACCCCAGCGCGTACGCGAAGACCGCGCGGAACCAGCCCGCGAAAACCGGCATCGGGTACGAGGTGAAGTCCCGACCGCCGTACGTGAACGAAGCGCCGATCTCCCCCGAATCCACCCACCAGAACGCCAGGCTGGCGGTCAGCACGAAGATCGCCCCGAAGAAGACGAGCCCGGCGATCGGGGTGACGATCAGCACCACCACCCGGCCGGGCGTCCAGTCGATGTCGTTGAGCCGCACCGCCACCACCAGCACGACCAGGGAGAGCAGCCCGCGCAGGGCCTTGCGGAACGGCAGGTCCATGGACAGCAGCTGACCGAGCGTGCCGAGCGGCCGGACCAGCACCACGTCGAGCAGGCCGGTGCGGACGTAGACCCTGAGGTGGTCGACGTTGCCGACGACCACGTCGGCCAGCGCGAACCCCAGCGACGACAGGCTGACGATCAGCAACGCCTCGGTCAGCGTGAAGCCGGAGACCGAGCGCGTGGTGGAGAAGAGGACGACCACCGCGACGATGTCCAGCGCCGTGGTGCCGATGTTGGAGAGCATCTCGAGCGTGAAGGACAGCCGGTACGACATCAGCGACCGGAACTGGCCGCCGATCAACGCCGCGTACGCCCGCGCCTCACCCACCCTGCACCACCAGCCGGCGTTCGGCCCTCTTCTGGACGAGCGCGCACAGGGCGAGCAGCGCCACACACCAGATCGCCTGCAGCCCGACCAGTCCGGCCTGCAGCGCCGGTCCGTCCCGCTCGGTCAGCACGTCCGACGGCACCTGCAGCAGGCTCGGGAACGGTGTGCCGACATAGAGCAGCAGGGCCAGCCAGTCCGGCAACAGCCGCAGCGGGAAGTAGAGCCCGGCCAGCACGCCGGACGACAGCGTCCAGAAGAACAGCGCGCCGCGGGCGTCGTGCGCCCAGTAGGCGGTGGCGTTCACCAGGAACCGGCAGCCGAAGCAGACGATCACGGCCAGGAGGACCGACAGCGCGAACAGCGGGATCGTGCCCCAGCGCTGCGGCGCGTACAGCGGAAAGAAGATCATCCCCACGATCAGCGGCGGGAAGAACCGGGCCAGCACGGCGTGCCCGGCCCGGCCCAGGTCGGCGGCCAGGTAGCTGACCACCGGGTGCACCGGGCGGATCAGGTCGGCGGCCACGTCACCCGTCCGGATGCGGTCCGCCAGGTCGGTCCAGCCCCAGATGGCGACCACGCTGAGCAACCCCTGGCCTACCCAGACGTAGGTGGCGAGCTGCCTGGCGTCGTACCCGGCGGCTTTGTTCCCCACCGCGGCGTCGGCAACGGCCAAGAGCACATAACACCGCACAAAACCGAAGACGACGTTGGTGAATGCCCCGGCGATGGTGGCCTGCCGGTACGTGGACCAGCGGCGGAAGCCGGATCTGGAGATCGCACGGAACGTAGTCACCCAGAGTCGCCATTGTTGATCTCGCGAGATCAGGGGCACCCTGGCGTCGAGCCCGTGCACGCCGTTAATCTCCTCTCCAGACCCCCGCAGTGGAGCCGGGCGACTGTACCCCGGCACCCGGCCGCCCACCGCACCATTTCTGACGAGGTGGATCTCGCCGTGACAGAGCGTTGCCAACCGTTGGGCCACCGTCGTGGTGCCCGATGAACGGCTGGAGCTCTCACCTGGGCGCCGATCGGTGGGACGACGAGCCGGCCTGGCTCTACGAGATCACCTGGGAGTGGGAGCCGCTGCCGGGGCAGCGCTACCCGGGCGATCAGGGGCAGCGGCGCCGGGCGGTGCACACGCCGGTCTATGAGGCGTCGCCGATCTCGCCGCCCGCCGAGGAGGGGGTCGGCCCAGGACCGCGGCCGCCGGCTTCGTGGGAGTCCGACGAGCCTGTCCGGTACGCGCACAGCCCGGCACCCGCCGCCGGTCCGCCGCCGGTGCCCTCGCCGCGGCCCGGGTCGGAGCGATACGGCCCGGAGGAGCCGCGTCCCGAGTGGGCCCGGCGCGAGCAGCGCCGGATGGACCAGGTCCGCCCGACCCCGGACCGGAGCCGCTTCGGCGCGGAACGCCTCCCGAGCCCGGTTGACCCGCCGGGCGGGTCGCCGATCTTCGAGCGTGAGCGGGAGCGGCCGGGCGAGTGGGACCGCAGGCCGGGGCCCGACCGTCCCGCCGGATGGGAGCGGCCGGACCGCCCGTCCGGGCCGGATCGTCGCGGAGGGCCCGACCGTCCGGACGGAGTCGACGGGTCGCGGTACGCCGGGAGATCCGACCGCCGTGGTGGCCCCGATCGTCCTGACGACTACGGCCGGTTCGGTGGGCCCTATCAGGGTGGTCGCCCCGGCTCGTACGACGGTCTGGATCACCGTGACCGGCCGCAGTCCGGCGGCGGGCCGGATCGCCACGGCGTCGGCCGGACCGGGTTCGGCGGGCCGCCTGGACCGCCGAACGGCTACGGCGGCCCGGGCGGACGTGAGTACCCCGGCCCTGAGCGTCCGCCGGGCCATGTCCGCAGGCGGAGCGACGTCGAAGGCCGGGACGGCTCCGGCCGGCCTGATGTCGGCGCCGGGCCCGGCCGCTACGCCGGGCACGAGCGGCACGCGGCGAGAGACGACCGCCCCGGCGGATCGCGTCACGGCGCTTCGGCTCCCTACGACGGCGACCGTGCCGGCGGGCCCTACCAGCCTCGCGGCCACGTCGGCGGACCGCAGCAGGCGGATGGGCGTCCGTTCGCGGGTGGACCGGATCTTCCCGGCGGGTTTTCTCCCGTCGGTGGGCCTTCTCATCCCGGTGACTCCGATCGTCGCCGCGGGTCGAATCACCCTGGACGCGGCCGCGAGACGGATCAGGACCGGGGCCCAGGGCCGGTCAACGGTGGCCGGACGGGCGGACCGGGCCGGTTCCCGGATGCGGGTCCGTTGGGGCCCGATCCCTTTGGTGGTCCCGGTCTCTTCGGTCCGCCCGATCCGCGGGGCGTGCCCGGTCCGAACGGCTTCGGGTCGCGGCCGGGCTGGGGTCCGGCGGGACCGGACTGGGGTCCGCTCGGGCCTCCGGGACCTCCCGGGCCGGACCCGCGCCGGATGCCGACCGGCACGCCGGGGCAGCGCCCGCCGCAGGAGCCACCGCGCGACGTCAACGGCCCGGCGAACGGGCTCGTCCTCGAAGGAGAGTGGCGCGAGAACGCCCCGCCGCGCCCCGCACCGAGAGAGGTGGACGGTTCCGGCCGGCGGGCGGGCGACGAGCTGTGGGCGGGGACGCCGGGCGCGTCCGGTCCGCGAGACCGGTCCCGCGAGGCACCTTGGGTGCGGGAAGAGCCGTTGCACGAAGACATCGAGCCGCGGTCGGCGCCGCCGGAAAGCCGCAATGCCGGCGCGCAGGAGCGCTCGCCGCTGTCCGCGGACGCCTGGGACGCCGAGCAGACCTACGCGGACCTGCCGAAGCCGGAGGTCTCCGACCGCGGCGAACAGCGCCGGCATGCGGACGAGTCGCCCATCCACGAGCAGACACAACGCGATGCGCAGCGCGCCCGCCAGGCACCGCACCACGAGCCCGCCGAGGCGCACCGCCCGGCGCCTCCGGTCGACGCGCCCCGGTCCGCGCCCCCGCACGTGTCGCCGCGGCCTGCGCCACCGCGCGTGGCGCCACGATCGGCGCCTCCGATCGTGTCGCCGCGGTCGGCGCCGCCCGTCGTGCCCGGAACACCGGAGCCGCGCATCGAGGCCGGGCGGCCCGAGCCGCAGGACGTGCGGCCGGCCTTCCGCGAGGCTCCGCCGCCCGTGCAGAACACGCCGCCACCGTTCTACGGGCCGGTGCAGCCGACCCTGCGCGACGCGCGGCCCGGATCGGGTGCGCCGCCGCCCGCCGCCTCCGTCAGCGGTCCGCCGCCGACTCGGGATCAGCACCTCGGCGACGCGCCCAACTGGGGTGCGGTCGACCCCGAAACCACGTGGGCCGGGCCTCCGACGTGGGCGGATCGGGCGGATCCGGAGTCCACACTGGCCGGTCCCATCGGGCCGACCGAGTCGGCGCTGCACGCCGATCCCGCCACGACCCTGCCGGGCGTTTCCGGGCCGGTGTCCGCCCCGCCGCAAGACGCACGTCCGGCGTCCGCACCGCCGTGGCCGGCCGGACCAGCGCACGCGCCCGCCGCATCCGATCGCCCACCACCGGCGCAGGCCGGACATGCGGGGCCGGGTGAGTCCGTCGAGCCGGTCACCGCGCCGCCCGCCATGGACTACGACGCCGGCATCGAGCCGGTCACCGCTCCCCCGGCCTCCTCCGCGACCCCTACTTCGGAGCCTGAGGAGCACGGGCTCGGGTGGCTGCTCGAGATGAGCGGGCTCGGCGCCGTCACGGAGCCGGACGAGGAGCCGCCGCCGGCCGAAGAGGCCCCGGAAGCCGAAAAGGTTCAAGAACCTGCCGAGGGCGGGAAGGTCACCTGGTTCGAGCCGACGACCGATACGCGACTGCAGCGACCGGCTTCGCTGGCCGAGGCGTCGGTGTCGCCCGCCGCGGAAGGCATTCAAGAGGCGCCCTCGGCGGATGAGCCGCAGGAACCCGAGCCGGCGACCGATGGCCCGCAGAAGGCAGAGCCGGCAACGGAAAGCGCGCAGCAGGCACCGCCGGAGATCTCAGAGGAGGCGCAGCCCGCCGAAGAGGGCACACCGCAGCCGGAGGCGACCGAGCCGGACAAGGAGCTCGGCGAAGAGCCGCCCGAAGATGGGCCGGCCGTGCCGGACGCGGGCGGCGAGGACCAAGCGACCGACCCGCACGACTCGTCGGCCGAGCCGGACGCGGGGGACGATGGTGGACCGTCCATCCAGGACGCGCCGGTGGTTGCTCCCGATGCCGGGGAACGGCTGGTGGCCGCTGTCATCGGGGCGGTCGCGCCTGGCGCGACCACCGATTCAGCCCGCAGCGTGAGCCCCGCAGCCGGGGATCCCCGCAGCCGGCTCGTCGATCCGGAGCAGGTGC
>NZ_JBFAZH010000315.1:0-7254 GCF_040681735.1 Actinoplanes sp. NPDC051633
GACGGCCGGCTGAAGACCGGCGACGACTGGACCGCGGTCGGCGTGGTGGTCGGCGAGGGCGCGGCGATCGGCGCCCGGGCGGTCTGCGTGGCCCCGGTGACGGTGGGGCGTTGGGCGCTGGTCGCGGCGGGCGCGGTGGTCACGAAGGACGTGCCCGATCACGCCCTGGTGGTGGGCGTCCCGGCCCGGCGCATCGGCTGGGTGGGTAGAGCGGGCCGCCCGCTGGAGCCGAAGGGCGACGGCACCTGGGTGTGCCCGGAGACGGGCGAGGCATACATCGAGAAGGACGGCACCCTGACAGAAGGCTGACGACGTCAGTGGTCCGGCCTGTCCCGTCGTCCACATTGGCTGCCCGCTTGCCGAGGGTGGCACCCGCACACCGAACCAGCTGAGGGCATAGTGTCGACGGCATGACGCACACTCTCGCCGTGCCCGGAGCCGAGATCGTCTACGACGTGCGCGGGCCGCTGGACCAGCCGATCCTGATGATGATCGGCCAGCCGATGACGGCCGACGGCTTCGAAGCACTGGCCTCGTACTTCACCGACCGCACGGTCGTCACTCCCGACCCGCGCGGGCTCGGGCGGAGCAAGCGCACGGACGGCCGGTCGGACAACACGCCGCAGCAGCAGGCGGCCGACCTGCACCTGCTGATCCAGGAGCTGGGCGGCGGGCCGGTCGACCTGTTCGCCAGCAGCGGCGGCGCGGTGACCGCGCTCGAGCTGGTCACGACCCATCCGGACGACGTGGCCACGCTGGTGGCGCATGAGCCGCCGATCAACTCGGTCCTGCCGGACGCCGAGGCCGCGGACCGGGGCCGGGCGGCGTTCAACGAGGCGTACGAGACGAAGGGCTGGGGCGCGGGCATGGCCGCGTTCATGGCGATGACGATGTGGCAGGGCGAGTACACCGACGAGTACTTCGCCCAGCCCGCGCCCGACCCGGCGGCGTTCGGCATGCCGACCGAGGACGACGGCAGGCGCGACGACCCGCTGCTGTCGAAGAACTCGTGGGCGGTCACGTCGTACCAGCCGGACGTGGCGGCCCTGAAGGCGGCGCCGACCCGGATCGTCATCGCGGTGGCCGAGGAGACGGCCGGCACGTACACGTCGCGAACCTCGTACGCGATGGCGGCGCTTCTCGGCCAGGAGCCGACGGTCTTCCCGAGCCACCACGGCGGTTTCCTGGACGACCGGTTCGGCTACGCGGGCAAGCCGGCGGAGTTCTCGGCAAAGCTGCGCGAGGTGCTCTCCGCCGGCTGAGGGTGGGCGTGCCGCCGCACGCCCGGCGTGTCCGCACACCAGAAACCCGAACCCCCGCCGACCGGCCCACCGGTTGGATGGCGCTGCCGCACCTCGACAGGGTGAGCAGCATGACACGTCGAAAGCTCACCATCGCCGCTCTCACCGTCGTCGGTGTCGTCGCCGCGACCGGTGTCGCCGCCAGCGCGGCGCCCGCCTTCCACGTCTCCTGGGCGCCGTGTGAAGGAGCGCCCACCACCGACTGCGGCACCATGACGGTGCCCTTGGACTGGGCCCATCCCCGGGGACCGACGATCAAGATCGCCGTAGCTCGGCACGCCGCGGAGGACCCCGCGCGCCGGATCGGCACCCTGTTCTTCAACCCCGGCGGTCCCAGCGACAGCGAGACCGACTACGTCCGGGCGGCCGAGGAGCTCTTCCCTGCCGAGATCCGGCAGCGCTTCGACATCGTCGGGGTGGATCCGCGCGGCTTCGGTGCCAACGAGCCGATCCGCTGCGGGCTACCGGCCCTCACCGCGGACGGCACCCTCTGGCCGCGCACCGAGGCGCAGTTCAACAAGCTCGTTCGGTACAACCGCGCGCTCGCGCAGAGCTGCCTCGAAGTCTCCGGGGAGCGGTTCAAGCACATGGACACCATCTCGGTGGTGCGCGATCACGAGGCGATGCGGCGTGCGCTGGGCGTGCGGCAGGTCAGCTGGCTCGGCCTCTCGTACGGCACGCAGCTCGCCGCGAACTATGCCGAGCTCTTCCCCGGGCGTACCCGTGCCATGGTTCTTGACGCCGCGCTCGAGCACAGCCTGCCCGAGGTGCATCAGGTGGCCGGCGAGGCGGCCGCGGCGGAGGACGCGTTGCACCGGTTCGCCGACTGGTGTCAGACCAACACCACCTGCCTGCTGCGCGGTCAGGACGTTCTCACGGTGTTCGACCGGCTGGTCGCCGGGGCCGACAAGCGGCCGATCCCGGTCGAGGGCGCGCTGCGTGCGGTGACCGGTGAGGACATTCGGATGGGTACGAAGGGCGTGCTGCGTCTCAAGTACGCGTCCATCTTCGGCGACGAACTGTCCTGGGCTGCCCTGTCCAAGGCGCTGCACGACGCCATCGCCGGCAACGCGTCGGGTTTCGCCACCCCGGCGAACATTCCGCAGGAACGGATCTGGACCGTGCTGGCCAACGCCTGCATGGACTACGTACCCCAGGTCCACACCTGGGGTGAGATGCAGCAGCGTCTCGAGCTCGGCAAGCAGATCGCGCCGCACATGCAGGGCGCCTCGGAGACCTGGCAGGCGTTGTACTGCATCGGCTGGCCGCTCAAGGCGAAGAACCCGCCGCACGCCCTGAACGTGACCGGCACCCCGGCGCTCGTCGTGCAGGCGGAACACGACGCCTCCCTGCACTACTCGTGGGCACACGGCCTGGCCGCTCAGGTCGAGGGCAGCGCGTTCCTGACCCGCAAGGGCGACGGCCACACATCCTGGTGGACGTCGACGTGCGCCCGCGCGGCGATGGTGGCGCACCTGACCCGGCCCAGCGCAACACCGGCGAACGGGACGTGTGACGAGCAATGACCACCGACGTCTGTGGGTGACGGACAGCTTGACAGCGGGCCGGCTCGGTCATGTCGACTTGAGCCGGTCCGCTTCGGCGCGGGCGTCGGCCACGATCCGCGCGGCGGTGGCCTCGGCCTCGGCGATGTGGTCGGCGGCCTGCTCCTCGGCGAGTCTGAGCACATGCTCCACCCGCGACCCGAGATGCCTGGCCAACGGCGCGGGACCCGAATCACCCGCGGCCGGGGTGCGGGTCGCGGTCGCGTCGCCGACGAGGTCACCGCCCCGCCGCCGGGCGCCGACCCCGAGCAGAACCGCACCCAGCCCGAGGGCGACGATGGCCGGCACCATCACCGGCCGCCCGCCGAGCACGCCGGCCACCGCGCCACCACCGACACCCAGCAGGAGCGCACCCCACACCTTCATGGTGGCAGGCTACTGGCGCACCGGGCGACGCCGCTGACCCGCACCACCGGCGACTGCCGGGATCGGCCTTGCGCACGGTCACGCTACGCAGACACAACCACGTCGGCGTCATGCGGGATCCTGAACTCGCGACCAGGATGGATTCGCCATCAGGAAGGTCGACGATGGCCGCCTTGATCGCCTGGACGCGGGCTGATCCACCGGTGGGAAGCCACGCGAAGTGTCAGCAACAAGCTCTGAACAAGCAGCGCGTAGTCGGTACTCTGCTTACGGTCATCGATGAGAGCGGAGTTGCCATGAACAACATCGATGCCGCCGAGGAGTGGCTCGACTCGTGGGTAGCAAAGGCGAACACGCAGGCTGAGCGTAGCGTCGCGCTATCTCGCCGGGTGGCCGCGCTGACCGGCACGGCGGAGAGCAACGACGGCGCTGTCCGAGTGACCGTCGGGTCGGCCGGCCAGGTAGAGAACATCGAACTGACCGACCGCATCAGCGGGCGACCCGGCCGTGACATCGCCGCCGAGATCATGACCGTGATGAGGTCGGCGCAGACAGCCCTTGCAAAGCGGGTTACCGAGCAGGTACGCGCGACGGTCGGCGAAGACACCGAGACCGGGCGGGCCGTCATCAACTCATTCGATACTCGATTCGCCGCTACGCGCGATCGTGAGGGCGACCGGTGACCGCAGGCTTCCAGATCTCCAGTGATGCCGTGGTGCGGCACGCCGCTGCCCTGGACGAGGCCGCCGAGGGGATGCAGACGGCCCGCAGCGCCGTCCGCGAGGTCACCATGGACAGCCTGGCGTACGGGCAACTCTGCCAATTTCTACCGGCGCTTCTCAGTCCACTGTTCATGGAAGCGTCAGAGGCCCTCGGGGATGCGGTCGAAGCGCTGACCGAGTCCGCCCTTAAGCTGCGGGCTACCGCTTCGTCGATGAATGCCACCGACGCGAGCGGGGCCGCCCGGGTCAACAACGCCGGCGGCCCTGACCTCGAGCTTCCGCTGTGAGCACCAACCCACTGGTCGGGGAGGCGCAGAGCTCGACCACCTGGTACACCGGGCTCGGCTTGGTCGAGGACGCCGCGCAGATCAGCGGCGGCATCCACGACAACAGCTGGGTGGACGCCACGCTTGGCGGTGTGGGCGGCGCGCTCGACGTCCTCGGCATGGCACTCGATCCGCTCGGGTCGCTGGTGGCGTGGGGCGTCGGCTGGCTGATGGAGCATGTCAAACCGTTGAAGGAGGCACTGGACTGGCTTGCCGGCAATCCCGACGAGATCGCCGCGCATGCCGCCACCTGGCGCAACGTCTCGGCCGCGGTGTCTCGGAGTCAGGTGCAGTTCGCAAGCGACATCCGACTCCAGACCGCCGAGTGGCTGGGCGCGTCAGGCGACGCCTACCGCAACCATTCCGCCCAGCATCTCGACGCCATGGGTGGCATTGCCACGGCGGCCAATGCCATCTCGTACGCGGTCGAGGGCGCCGGCCTGCTGGTAGGGCTTGTCCGTGGCATCGTCCGCGACCTGATCTCGCAGTTCGTGGCGACGCTGGCGGCCCGATTGCCGCAATGGCTGGCCGAGGCCGGGCTCACCCTGGGCATCGCCACGCCGGTCGTCATCGGGCAAGTGGCAAGTTTGGCGGCTAAATGGGTGAACCGAATTCAGGAGTTCGTCCGCGCCCTCTTGAACAGCTTGCGCCGCCTCAACGGCAAGATTGACGATCTGACCCGAGTGATCGATGACATCAAGGACGCGCTGCGAAAGCTGAGCCGAGCCGATGCGCCGGGGTCAGAAGCCGGTGTCCGTCAGACCGGCGGCGAATTGCGGCGTCCACGAGGCGACATCGACTTTGAAGAACAGTGGGCTGACGACGCCTACGAGGCGTTCCGGGCTAGCGACGAGGAGGTTCCGGCCATCGCGGCAACGGCACAGGCACACGGCTTCACCCCGGATGACATCGCAAAGATCAAGAACCACGTGTTTCGCGAAGAACATAATCTCGATCTCTACGGTGACAACATCGTGGGACGCTTCGACGCCAATCCGCGCATGGCCGAGGCCTGGCAGCGGCTCGCTGAGGGCAATCCGCATCCTGCCGATATCGATCTGCTGAAGCACGAGCGATTCGAAGCCGAATACATGGCCCGCACGGGTAGCCGGAGCTATGGACGCTCGCACACCGCAACGAATGACGCGGGCTTCACGTGGGATCCTGAGGCCGCAGCCAGGGACGGCTTCGGTTACCAGCGAAGGGACTGACCATGACCGCCTCGATCGGCATCTGGGCAAAGGGGGAGACAACCGGTGAGCAGGTGCTCTACCGGTGGGAGGCCGACCAGCAGACCGGTTTCGTGATCCTGGAGGTGGCGACCCGAAAGGTCTGGCCGGCCGACGCCGACGGTCATCCGCTCGGAAACCTGGTGTTCGATCCTGATGCGGGTGATCCGTCGGGCACCGCGGAAGGGGTTGACCATCGGTTGTTCAACCAGGTGGTCGTTGCTCTGATGCGGGCGGTCCGTCGGGCCGGGGCGGCACCGGCGACCGCCCACGCCTACTACTACTAGCGAGACACTCGGGAGTGTTTGCTACGGGTGAACGGCGTCGCCGGTACGGCTCAGAAGCCTCGCCCGGAGTTGAACCGGAATGACACCCGTTTTGCAGACGGGGCGCTCCGCCCGGAACGCCACGAGGCCGTGTTCTTTGAGCCCTCGGCCGGGGTCGAACCGGCGACCTCCAGATTCGGAATCTGGCGCTCTCTCCGCTGAGCTACGAAGGCGAAGGGTGATCGCGGGGAGTCGAACCCACGTCTTCCAGAACCACACTCTGGCGTGCACACCGGTACACCACGATCACCATGTGACGAGCCGTGCCCGCACCAGGGCTTGAACCTGGGACAACCGGTGTGTGGGACCGGTGCTCTTCCAGCTGAGCTATACGGGCTTGCGGAGGAGGGCGGGGTCGAACCGCCACGGGCTTTCACACCCCAACCGTTTTCGAGACGGTGGCCGGCGCCGGCTGTCGGCTGGCTCCTCCAATGATGCGAGACGAGTACGTCGGGCCGGCCGGATTCGAACCGGCGTCCTCTCGGACCCAAACCGAGCGCGCTGACCAAGCTGCGCCACGACCCGTACGCGTTCCCAGCAGGATTCGAACCTGCGACCTCGACGTTCGTAGCGTCGCGCGCTGTCCAGCTGCGCCATGGGAACAAAGCGGAGGGTGCAGGGATCGAACCTGCGCAGGACCGCAACCCTGTCGACGGCGTAGCAAGCCGCAGCCTTACCTCTCGGCCAACCCTCCAAAGTGCACCGCGCTGCGAGCAGAGGACTCGAACCCCGATCTCCCGGTTCAGAGCCGGGTGTGCTGCCGATTGCACCAGCTCGCAAAATCCGGGCCGGCGGCGGCCACGAAATGCCCGCAGGCCCCGGGAAGAGTGGCTACGGGGAGTCGAACCCCGGTATCCGCCGTGGCGAGGCGGCGCACTTCCGTTGTGCTACAGCCACGTCGTCGTCCGTCCGGGGGTCGAACCCGGTCTTCCGGATTGAGAGTCCGGTGGTCTGCCCACCTCAGCCTCACGGACGATTTACTGTCACCATTGTTGAGTTCTCAAATGACCATTCTTGGGTACGCACGGGCAGCAGGAATCGAACCTGCAACCGACGGTTTTGGAAACCGGCGCTCTACCGTTGAGCTACGCCCGCAGGACAATTACGGAGCACGAAAAAGCCGCCCGGTCCTCGGCTCGAGGTGGGCGGCGCAGACACAGTTCCTCCTGCGCTACCCGGCCCAACGCTCCTGCTCACGACTGCTTTCGTGACCTCGGGGGCGCGGCTCGACCGACACGACGGGCATGGTGACACCAGACCACGTCGCCCACGATTGGGCGGTTGCGCAAACGGACTGCAGCGTCATGACGGTCACTCCCCTCGCGGATTCTCGGTGCCTTGCCGGATTCAAGAATGGACGACGACGCCGCCGCCGTCAATGCCAATTAAAAAATCGCCGGCCGCCGTGCATCACGGCGG
>NZ_JBFAZH010000316.1:0-7245 GCF_040681735.1 Actinoplanes sp. NPDC051633
GGACGGTTTGATGCCCCCTACCGGTACCTATCGAGTTCAGGTACGTCCCGACTTCCCGCTGAAGAACACCGCCGAGCTCGCCGACTACCTGGCCGACCTGGGTGTCAGCCACCTCTACACCGCGCCGCTGCTGACCGCGGCGCCCGGCTCGGAGCACGGCTACGACGTCGTCGACCACGGACGGGTGAATCCGGCGATCGGCGGCGAGGAGGGCCGGCTGCAGCTGCGCAAGGCCCTGGAGGCGGCCGGGCTGGGCCTGGTCGTCGACATCGTCCCCAACCACGCCGGGGTGGGCGTGCCCGCCGCCAACCCGTCCTGGTGGGACGTGCTGAAGAACGGCGAGGCGTCGCAGTACGCCAAGTGGTACGACATCGACTGGTCCCGTGGCCGGGTGCTGATCCCGGTGCTGGCCGACGATCCCGATGCCCTCAACGAGCTCAAGGTCGAGGACGGGGAACTGCGGTATTTCGACAAGCGGTACCCGATCGCCGACGGCACCGGCGAGGGCAGCCCGCGCGAGGTGCACGACCGGCAGCACTACGAGCTGGTGAACTGGACGCGCGGCGACACCGAGCTCAACTACCGGCGGTTCTTCGCGATCGTCGACCTGGCCGGCCTGCGCGTCGAGGACCCCGAGGTGTTCGACGCCACCCATCGCGAGATCCTGCGGTGGTACGACGAGGGCGCGGTGCAGGGCATCCGGGTGGACCACCCCGACGGGGTACGAGACCCGGCGGGCTACTTCGACCGCCTGCACGCCGCGGCGCCGCAGGCCTGGATCGTGGTCGAGAAGATCCTCGAGCCGGGTGAGGAGCTGCCGGGGTGGCCGGTGGCCGGCACCACCGGCTACGACGCGATGGCCGAGGTGTGCGGCGTCTTCGTGGACACCACCACCGAGGCGTTCTTCGACACCCTCGATCACCACCTGACCGGCACCACGACGTCCTGGCAGGACCTTGTCCACCGGACCAAGCTGTCGGCGGCGACCAACCTGCTGGCCACCGAGCTGGACCGGATGGCACGGCTCGTACCCGAGATCGAGGCCGCACCCCGCGCCCTGGCCGAGCTGGCCGCCTGCTTCCCGGTCTACCGCTCCTACCTGCCCTTCGGCTCGCGCTACCTGGCCAAGGCGCGCTCCGAGGCGGGCCGCCGCCGGCCCGAGCTGATCCCGGTGCTCGACCAGCTCACCGGCCGGCTGCGCAACCCGGACGACGAGCTGGCGATCCGCTTCCAGCAGTTCACCGGCGCGGTGATGGCCAAGGGCGTGGAGGACACCGCGTTCTACCGGTGGACCCGGTTCACCGCGCGCAACGAGGTCGGCAACGACCCGGCCCACTTCGGCGTCTCCGCGGACGAGTTCCACGAGTGCTCGGGGCAGCGGCACCGGTCCTGGCCGGAGAGCATGACCGGCCTGTCCACCCACGACACGAAGCGCAGCGAGGACGTGCGGGCGCGGCTCGCGGTGCTCGCCGAGCTGCCCGGCGACTGGACCGAGGTGGTCCGCCGCTGGGTCCGGATCGATCCGCTGCCCGACCCGGCGCTGGCCCACCTGGTGTGGCAGGCCGCGGTGGGCGCGTGGCCGATCTCCAGGGACAGACTGCACGCGTACGCGCTGAAGGCGGCCCGCGAGGCGGCGGCGTCCACCACGTGGACGAAGCCCGACGAGTCCTTCGAGACGGCGCTGCGCGAGATGGTCGACCGGATCTACGACGACCCGGCGCTGCACGAGGAGGTGGCCGGTTTCGCCGCCTCGATCACCGCGCCCGGCTGGTCCAACTCGCTCGGGCAGAAGCTGGTGCAGCTGACCATGCCCGGGGTGCCGGACGTCTACCAGGGCACCGAGCTGTGGGACCTGTCGCTGGTCGACCCGGATAACCGGCGGCCCGTCGACTTCGCCCTGCGGCGGGAGCTGCTGGCCCGGCTCGACGACGGATGGTTGCCGCCGATCGACGACACCGGCGCCGCGAAACTCCTGGTCACCAGCCGTGCGCTGCGCCTGCGCCGGCAGCGGCCGGAGCTGTTCACCGGATACCGGCCGCTGTATGCCGAGGGCCGGGTCGGCGAGCACGCGCTGGCCTTCGACCGCGGCGGCGCGATTACGGTGGCCACCCGGCTGCCGGTCGGCCTGTCCCGCCGCGGCGGCTGGCAGGACACCACGCTGACGCTCGACGGTCAGACGTGGACGGAGGTCTTGACGGGCACCGTGCACGGCGGTTCGACGCTCACGGTCGCCGACCTGCTGGACAGGTACCCGGTGGCACTGCTGGTGAAGGAATCATGACGACGTTCGAGGTGTGGGCGCCGGCGCAGCCGTACGTGCGGCTGCGGATCGGCGGGACCGACCACGAGATGGTGGGCGGTGGCGACGGCTGGTGGCGGCTGGACGTGCCGGACGCCGGGCCGGGGACCGATTACGGCTTCGTTCTCGCCGATGCCGACAAGCCGCTACCCGACCCGCGGTCGCTGTGGCAGCCGGACGGGGTGCACGGCCTCAGCCGGGTGTACGACCACACCGATTTCCCGTGGTCGGACGCCGCGTGGACCGGCCGCCAGCTGCCGGGCTCCGTCCTCTACGAGATGCACGTCGGTACCTTCACCTCCGAGGGCACCTTCGACGCCGCGATCGAGCGTCTGGACCACCTCGTCGACCTGGGCGTCGACCTGGTCGAGCTGCTTCCCGTCAACTCCTTCAACGGCGAGTACAACTGGGGGTACGACGGGGTCTGCTGGTTCGCGCCGCATGAGGCGTACGGCGGCCCCGACGGCCTGAAGCGCTTCGTCGACGCCGCCCACGCCAGGGGTCTCGGCGTCGTGCTCGACGTCGTCTACAACCACTTCGGGCCCAGCGGCGCGTACGCCCCGATGTTCGCGCCCTACCTGAACCCCGCGGAGCACAGCCCGTGGGGCCCGGCGGTCAACCTGGACGGTCCCGACTCCGGCGAGGTTCGCAGGTACATCGTCGACAGCATGCTCGGCTGGCTGCGCGACTACCACGTCGACGGCCTGCGGCTCGACGCCGTGCACGCGTTCGCCGACGACACCGCGATCCACCTGCTCGAGGAGATGGCGACCGAGGTCGAGCGGCTGTCGGCGCACCTCGGGCGGCCGCTGTCGCTGATCGCCGAGTCCGACCTCAACGACCCGAGGCTGATCACCCCGCGCGAGGCCGGCGGGTACGGCCTGACCGCGCAGTGGGACGACGACGTGCACCACGTGCTGCACGCCATGCTGACCGGCGAGCGGCAGGGCTACTACGGCGACTTCGGCTCGCTGGAGAGCCTGGAGACGGTGCTGACCGGGGCGTTCTTCCACGCCGGCACATGGTCGAGCTTCCGCCGCCGCAACCACGGCCGGCCGGTCGACCGGCACTCGACGGCCGGATACCGCTTCGTCGCGTACCTGCAGAACCACGATCAGATCGGCAACCGCGCGGTCGGCGACCGGCTCTCCGCGACCCTGTCGCCCGGGCTGCTCAAGTGCGGGGCGACGCTGCTGTTCACGTCGCCGTTCACGCCGATGCTTTTCATGGGCGAGGAGTGGGCGGCGAGCAACCCGTGGCAGTTCTTCACCAGCCACCCCGAGCCCGAGCTGGCGGCGGCGGTGCAAACCGGCCGGCGGCGCGAGTTCGCCACCCACGGCTGGGCCGAGACCGACGTGCCGGATCCGCAGGACCCGGCCACCTTCGAGCGGTCCAAGCTGGACTGGTCGGAGCTGTCCAAACCCGGGCACGCCGAGATCCTCGACCTGCACCGCAAGCTGATCGCGCTGCGCCGCGAGCAGCCCGATCTGACCGACCCGCGGCTGGACAGGGTGCAGGTCCGGCACGGCGACCGGTACGTGGTGATGCGCCGTGGCCGGTGCATCGTGGCGGTGAACCTGGCGGCCGAGGAGCAGACGGTGAGCCTGCGATCGGTGCCGAGCCGGGTGCTGCTGGCCACCGAGCAGGGCGTCGTGCTGCAGCGTGACCGGGTCTCCCTGCCGGCGGAATCGGCCGTTGTGGTGATGGTTTCCTCGCACGCGTAGGTCACCATGGCGGGATGCGGTCCTACATTCGCCTGCCGAAACGTCATCATCGGCGCCCGCACCGCAAGCGGCGCAAGGGCAAGTGGTACGACGGCTGCGACTTCTGCGACTGCGACCTGCCCTGCTGCGACTTCGGGCTGCTGTCGACGTCGATGCTGCTGGCCGCCCGGACACCGTTGCCGCAGCGCGCCACGGCGTCCCTGATCAAGGGCTATCGTCGCGTCCTGTCGCCGCGGGTGCCCGTGAAGTGCCGTTTCACGCCGTCGTGTTCCGAGTTCGGCCTGGAGGCTGTGACGCTCCTCGGCACCCGGCGGGGACTGCGCGTCACGGCGGCCCGGCTGCGCCGCTGCCGGCCCGGCGTGCCCTATGGCACATTCGACCCCGTGAGGAACCACATTGGGTGAGGTGACCCGCAGGGTCTGGCCGGTCCGCCGCCGTCCCGCGCCCGACGATCTGCCGGCCGACCCGTTCCCCGCCGAGCCGGAGGATCCCCCGCCACCAACGCCGCCGCCTCCCCGGTCGCGTGTCACCCTGCCCGCCCTGCGGCTCGCCGCGCTCGGCCTCGCGCTGGTGCTCACGATCGCGATCACGATGGTGCGGCTCTTCGTCGGCGGGTCACCCTCGGTCGAGGAGCTGCGCGCGCGGGCCGGTGTGGACGGTTGGACGACCCTGTCGATCGGGGTCAAGGACGATCAGCCGGGTACGGCGTTCCACAACGAGAACGGCACGTGGACCGGGTTCGACATCGACATCGCGTACATGATCGCCGAGGACCTCGGTTTACGGCGGGGTGAGGTGCGGTTCTACGCGATGGAGAGCGAGGACCGCGCCCGGATGCAGGCCACCGACGCCGGCGGCAAGCGGGTGCCGGTGCAGATGGTGATCGCCAGCTACAGCATCACGGCGGCGCGCGAGGCGCGCGACGAGGTGACGTTCTCCCAGCCGTACCTGTTCACCGAGCAGTCGGTGCTCACCCTGGCAGGCCACCCCAAGGTGTCCACCTTCGGGAACCTGAAGGGTCGTGACGTCTGCTCGCTGTCCACTGCGACCAGTGAGAGCGAGCCGAAGAACGCCGGCGCGATCATGCACAGCCGCAATCGGATCAGCGAGTGCATCGAGGACCTGCGTGCGAAGCGGGTCGACGCGGTCACCACGGACGCGGCGATCCTGGCCGGCTTCAAGGCCGAGTCGCCCGAGGAGTTCGCCCATTGGGATCTCGGCCTCGACGCCACCGAGGCGTGGGGCGTCAACGTCGGCGAGAACAAGGACCTGGCGACGCTGGTCGATCTCACGCTCTACCGGTCGCTGAAGGACCCGCGCGACGATCGGTGGGAGATCGCGTACGAGAACAACCTGCAGGCCGAGGTGCCCGCCAACGGGCGTACCCCGATCGCTCAAGCGCAGCAACCCGCCGTGACCAAGCCGGACGTCCGCGAACAGCCGTGGGAAGACGTCATCTAGATGACCGACATCTACGTCAAGGACGGCGGCGTCGCGCCGCGGCGGCGGCGCGCCCAGCTCAACTGGCTGCTCACCGCGCTGCCCGCCTTCCCGCTCGTGCTGCTGGTGCTGCGGCTCTGGTACCTGAGCCGGCAGGATCTGCCGACCATGCTGCTGCTGGTGCAGTACATCAGCCCGCTCGGCATGATCAGCGCGCTCGGCATCACGCTGATCTGGGCGGTGCCAGCGATCATCCTCGTGCTGCGGGTGCTCGGCGGGATCCTGCTGGTCAGCGCGCCCGCCGAGGCCGGGCGGTCGCTGCTGGCGGTGACCGCGCTGCGCATGCCCGACTGGGTGGTGCTGCTCGCCGTGGTGCTGGCCGGCTTCACCTGGCAGCTGCGGCTGCTGCCGGTCCTGCTGATGCTGGTGGTCTCGATCATGGGGCTGACCGCGGTGCAGCGGTTCGACCAGGACCGGTGGCTGCTGCCCTGGATCACCCTGGGCGTCCCGATCCTGGTCGGGCTGCTGGTGCTGATCTTCGTGGCGCCCGGGATCCGGGACGCGGTGGCGATCGGGGAGTACAGCACCGCGCTGCTGCTCGGCGTACCCCCGCTGCTCGGTCCCCTGCTCACCGGCCCGGTGCCCGCGCGGGCGGCCCGCTTCGCCACGCACTGGCCGGCGATCGGCGCCGCACTGGTGGCACCGCTGGTGATCGGCCTGTTGTTCCTGCGGGCGCCGGTGCTGCCGAACAGCGCGGTGGAGACCGGCCTGCCCGGGAAGCCGGTCGACTCGGTGGTTCGCGGGCAACTGATCTCCGTGGACGACACCTCGACCACCGTGCTCGACCGCGGCGGAGAGGTGACCTTCATTCCCAACGATCGCGTGCGGACCAAGACGCTGTGCCCCGAGCGAACCAACGGGCCGGACAGCGTCGTGGTGGTCCGCGGATGGCCCGCCGAGTCGTCCGCGCTGGCTTGGGTGGCGCCCACCCGGCGCGCCGGCGACATCGACCCGAGATGCCTGGGGAGGGCGCTGTGACTGCCGGCGCCTGGTCCTTCGGACGGCGCGGAGAACCCGGACCCTTCGGGTTTAATTGTGCGCCTGACGGCCCGCTGAGGCCGCCTGACAACGATTTCCCATCACCATCTGCGGCGCGCCGCCCACCGCGTGCAGACACGCTGGACACGACCTGGCAAGCTTCCGCCATGACCTTGCACCTTCGGTGGGCCGCCATCACCGATCAAGGCCGCGTCCGCAGCAACAACCAGGACGCGTTCTACGCCGGGGAGCGCCTCCTCGTGGTGGCCGACGGCATGGGCGGGATGGCTGCCGGAGACGTCGCCAGCCGGCTCGCGGTGGAGGCGATGGCCTCCCTCGACGTCGCGATCGACAACGAGCATCAGATGGACGCGCTGCACAAGGCGCTCGAGGTCGCCAACGGGCGGATCGCCGAGACGGTCGCCGGCGACCCGACGCTGCAGGGCATGGGCACCACGATGACCGCCGTGATCTTCTCCGGCGACCGGGCGGCGCTGGCGCACGTCGGCGACTCGCGCGCCTACCTGCTGCGCGAGGGCCGGCTGAACCAGCTCACCAAGGACGACACCTACGTACAGATGCTCGTCGACCAGGGTCTGATCCGCCCCGAGGAGGCCGCCGGGCACCCGCGCCGCGCGGTGGTCACCCAGGCGCTGCAGGGGGAGCCGGTCAGCCCGGCCTACGTGATAGTGGAACCACAGGCCGGTGACCGGTGGCTGCTCTGCAGCGACGGGCTGACCACCG
>NZ_JBFAZH010000317.1:0-7258 GCF_040681735.1 Actinoplanes sp. NPDC051633
CAGCCCGCGCGTCGGCAGCCCGCGCGTCGGCAGCCCGCGCGTCGGCAGCCCGCGCGTCGGCAGCCCGCGCGTCGGCAGCCCGCGCGTCGGCAGCCCGCGCGTCGGCAGCCAAGGTGGCCGCGGCCGGCGCGTCGGCCGCTCGCGTCAGGGCGGCGGTTTCCCGGTACCAGGCGATCTTGCCCCGGATGTGCTCGCGCTGGGCCTCCAGCTCGGCAATCCGGCGGCCGACCTCCTCGTCGTGTTCCTCGAGGATGCGCAGCCGCTCCTCCTCGGTCTGCTCGACCCGCGTCAGCTCCGCGTAACGCTGCATCCGGGCGATCGGCATCCCGGTGTCGCGCAGGCAGCGCAGCGTCCCCAGCCACTGGACGTCGTCGTCGGTGAACAGCCGCCGGCCGCCCGAGGTGCGCTCGATGTGCGCCAGCAGACCGATGCGTTCGTAGTAGCGGAGAGTGTCGATGCTGAAACCGGTCTTCTCGGCCACCTCGCCGGGCGAGTACGTCATCGATCCATCCTCCACTCCAGATCGTGCCGGTGTGAACGCATAACGCGTTTGCGCAATTTAGAGATCATTTCGCGAACTGATCCGTGATCGAAATTCTCCGCATCCGCGCCCCTGCTGTCCGTGACCAAGCGAGAACAGCAAGACGCCCCGGTGCCAAGGGCCCGGGGCGCTAATGCTGTGTAGGTGTGAATCAGGCGGTGGGAGCGCCGACCCGAAGGCCGCCGCGACGCTTCACGGCACGCCGCTCGTCTTCGCTCATACCGCCCCAAACGCCGGCGTCCTGACCCGACTCGAGCGCCCAGGCGAGGCACGACTCGGTCACGGTGCACCGCCGGCAGACGGCCTTGGCCTGCTCGACCTGCAGGAGCGCGGGGCCTGACGTCCCGATCGGGAAGAACAGCTCCGGGTCCTCGTCGCGGCAGATCGCATGGTGACGCCAGTCCATGGCGGCAACACTCCTTGTTTCGGATGGGTGGCAAACAGAATGCGGTGCGGTGTTACTTATATGCGTACGCGATTGGCGACCCGACGGACTGCATCCGTCCCATCACCCATGCGTTAGCAAGCTCGGGTTTGGCTTCCGTTGCTGCGCTTCTTGATTAGGAACGCGCGCGAGCGGTTGCCGGTTACTTTGTATCGCTTGTGAATGCTTTCACGAACTCCTGCGATGTCAAGGGTAGCGCCCGAAGTTTCTCCGGCCGGGTGAGCTGAGTCACCGCCCCTTTGTCCGGTTCTGCCCTCGTTCATGGCACCGGATGACCAACGCCTCCATCAATGTAGTACGGTCCCGGGCCTATCGCCGACCCTTTGAGCGGTTTTCTGTGACGGATCGTGATGATCCATCGATCGCCACGAGTGGTGCGTACCCAGCCGTCAGCAGATCACACGCAAAGCTTCGGGGACGGACACGAAGTGCACCTTCTGCCGCTCACCCAGGTAGTCACCGTCGAGTTGGAACGGTTGCGGGCGACTTGCGAGGACCGTGAACTCGGCCTGGTCGTGCAACTTGAGCACCTGTTTGCCGTGTGGGTCACCCTTGCGGCTGGCGATCTGCGTCACTGTGCGTGCGGTGCTCGGGACATACAGCTGACGAATGGCGAGCATGTCCAGGCCACGGTCGAAGGACGCGTCCGGCAGCGGGTTGATCGGCCGGTCGCCCAGGTATGTCCACGGTGCAGTGTTCTGGACGACGACCATGCTGAGCTCGGTCTGCGTCTCCTCGCCGGGCCGCTCCACCGCCAGCGGCGGCGTCTTGCGGTCCTCACCGGAGAAGAACTGGCCGATCATCGAGCGGATGTAGAGGGCCGGGGTGGAGGTGTGCCCGCGGCGGCGGGCCTGCTCGACCCGGCGGACCACGGCGGCGTCCACGCCGACGCCGGCGCAGAAGGTGAAGTAGCGGTCGTCGGCGCGGCCCAGCCCGATCACCCGGTGCCGGCCGTCGCGCAGACCGTCCAGGATCACGCTGGTGCCGTCGGCCCAGTCGCGGGGCAGCCCGAGCGCGCGGGCGAAGACGTTGGTCGAGCCGCCCGGGACCACGGCGAGGGCGGGCAGACGGTACGCGGGCGGCCCGGCCACGCCGGCCAGCGCCGGTGCGGAGGTCATCAGCCCGTTCGCCGCCTCGTTCACGGTGCCGTCGCCGCCCAGCGTCACCACGACGTCGACCCCGCGCTCCGCGGCCTCGCGGGCGAGAGCGGTGGCGTGTCCGCGACGGAGGGTGTACTCGACCTGGAGGTCGACCTCACTGCGCAAGGCCCGGACCAGGACATCCCGGCTGCGCTCACTGGTCGTGGTGGCCTTGGGATTGACCACCAGTAACGCACGCATGCGCGGCACTGTACATCGACGGCGCTGCTGTGGCTGTCGGTATGGTGCAGCGGTGACCGATGGTGATTCCGGCAACCCGGTGACCCTGACCTGGGCGGTCCGGCTGCTCCTGCTCGAGGCGGCGGGGCTCGCGGCGCTGACCGCGTACCTCATCATCAGGCTCTTGACGGCGGACGAGGTGCAGCTGGGCGTGGCGATCAGCCTGATCGTGATGGCCGCCCTCGGCGCTGCCGCGATCGTCGTGGTGGCTCGTTCGCTGGGCCGCCGCACCTCTGGGGCGCGCGGCCCGGCCATCGTCGTGCAGCTCTTCGTGATCGCGTCCGGCGGCTTCCTGATTCAGACCGGACCGCTCTGGGCGGGCCTGGCCTTGATCGCGCTCGGCCTGCTGGTCGGCCTCCTGGTGGTACTGCCGGCAAGTACTCGCGCACTTGGCGTCGACTAAACCCGCGCGCTGCGTCGATTTGGTCTTACCCTGAGCGAGTGACCGGATCAACGGTGCGGCCGCCGGCGTATCAGCTGCTCGCGGACGAATTGCGCAACGAGATCACTTCCGGGCGGTTGCAGCCCGGCGAGCGGCTTCCGCCCGAGCCGGAGCTGTGCGTACGCACCGGGGTGAGCCGCAGCACCGTGCGCGAGGCACTGCGCCTGCTCGCCAGTCAGCATCTGATCGTGACGACCCGCGGGGTCACCGGCGGGAGCTTCGTCGCCCACCCGGACGCCGAGCAGCTCGCCGACGCGCTCTCCACCGGTCTGACCATGCTGACCAACTCGGCCGAGGTCGGGTTCGCCGACCTGATCGAGCTGCGCCGGGCGCTGGAGGTGCCGGCCGCCGGGCTGGCCGCCGCGCGCCGGACCGAGCAGCACCTCTTCGAGATCCGGGCGGCGCTGTTCGATCCCGACCTGGACGACTTCGACGTCATGCTGCGGGCACACCACGAGTTCCACGCCGCGGTCGCCAAGGCCACCGCGAACCCGCTCTTCGAGCTGATGACCCGGCCGCTCTACCAGGTCGGGATCGACGAGCGGGTGATCGTGGACATGCCGGATGGGTACTGGGCCAGGATCGACGCCGACCACCGCGAGCTGCTCGCGTGCCTGGAGCGCAGCGATCCCGAGGGCGCTGCCACGGTGGCGCGTCGACACCTCGACTACATCATCGAGACGAACGACCGCGAGAGCTGATCTCAGCTCTCGGTGCGCCGGGTGAGCAGCCGGATCGTCGCCTGCTGCCCGGTGGCCTCGGCGGACGCCGACGTGGTCAGGGCGGTCAGCACCTTCCACGCGAAGGACGACTCGGAGGGCAGCCGCGCCCCGCGGACGGTGGTGACCGACACCTCGACGGCGAGCGCGTCGTCGGTCACCGCGAAGCGGCACTCGAGCTCGGCGCCGCGGGTCGCGATTGCCAGCAGCATCGCGCACGCCTCGTCGACGGCGATGCGCAGGTCCTCGATCTCGTCGAGCGCGAAGTGCAGCCGTGCGGCCAGCCCGGCCGTCGCGGTGCGCAGCACGCCCAGATAGCCGCCGTCGGCGGGCACCGTGAGCAGCACCACGTCGTCGCCGGTCGCCGGCTCCTGCTGAGTTGCTTGAGTCACCGCACCCCTCCCGATGGATGCACTTTAGCCGCTGATCGGCGCGTTGGTGGAGGCGAGCTCCTCCAGCGCGGCGCCGCTCAGCCGGTACGGCAGCCAGTCACCGACCACGGTCGCCCCGATCGCGTCGTAGAACTTCGCGGCCGGGTTCCAGTCGAGCATCACCCACTCGAGTCGCCGGTATCCCCGCTCGACGCACAGGGCGGCCAGCGCAGCGAGCAGCGCCCGCCCCGCGCCCGTGCCCCGTGCCGCCGGCCGGACGAAGAGGTCCTCGAGGTGGACGCCGTGGGTGCCCTCCCACGTCGAGAAGTTCACATACCAGAGCGCGAAGCCGATCGGCGCGCCCTCGGCGTCGGCCGCCACGTGGCCGAAGACCTGCGGCCGGGGACCGAACATGGCGGCCTCCAGCTGCCCGGCGGTGAGCCTGCACTGATCGCCGGCCCGCTCGAAGTCGGCCAGCTCGTGCACCATCGCGACAACGGCCGGCACATCGTCGAGACGCGCCGGCCGGATCGTGAAGCCTCGACTCAAGACTTCTTGGTCTCCCAGAAGATCTTCGAGATCTCGTCGATCTTGCCGAGAAGCTGGTCGGCGACCGCCGGGTCCACCGAGCCCTTGGCGCCGGACGCGCCGGCCAGCTTGGTGGCCTCGTTGAACAGCTGGTGCAGGTTGGGGTACTTCTCGAAGTGCGGCGCCTTGAAGTAGTCGGTCCAGAGCACCCACAGGTGGTGCTTGACCAGCTCGGCGCGCTGCTCCTTGATCAGGATCGCCCGGGTGCGGAACTCGGGGTCGGTGTTGGCCTGGTACTTCTCGGCGATGGCCTTGACCGACTCGGCCTCGATCTTGGCCTGGGCCGGGTCGTACACACCGCACGGCAGGTCGCAGTGAGCGCTGACCACGGTGCGAGGCATGAGGAAACGCGGAAGTCGCATCAGGACCCCTCCATAGAGAATTGCGATGATCCGCAGACGACACTACCCCTTACCGGATGGGCCTAACGATCGGAGGACTGATGCCATGGGGTGGCAACTGCCGGTCTTCGCGGCGCTGGTTCGCGGGCCCTCGATGGCGCCCGCGCTGAAGCACGGAGACGCCGTTCTGGTTCTCCGAAAGAAGAGAATTCGTCCTGGTGATGTGGTTGTCGCGCGGTTCCGGACCCGTCCCGACCTGCTCGTCGTCAAGCGGGCGGTGCACCGGCAGGACGGCGGATGGTGGGTAAAGGGCGACAACGATCTCGTCACCGACGACTCCCGTGTGTATGGAGTGGCGGATGTCATCGGCAAAGTCGTGGTGCGCTACTGGCCGGTTCGATAGCCTCTGTTGATTCCGGGTGACCCCCGCATCGCAGGCCGCCAGACCCGGCAGGCCCATTTCTCTTCCACGATGCCCTTTGGGAGCCCTCGCATGTCCTTCTTCAGTTTCGAGCTCGACCCTGCCCTGGCCGCCGATCCCGTGTTCGAGCTGCACCAGCACGGCAAGATGGCGATCGCCCCGACCGTCCCGCTGGCCAGCCGCGACGACCTTTCCCTCGCGTACACCCCGGGTGTGGCCCGGGTCTGCGAGGCGATCGCCGCCGACCCGGCGCTGGCTGCCGACTACACCTGGACGGCCAACACGGTGGCCGTGGTCACCGACGGCACGGCCGTGCTGGGGCTGGGCGACATCGGCCCGCGCGCAGCGATGCCCGTGATGGAGGGCAAGGCGGTGTTGTTCAAGCAGTTCGGCGGCGTCGACGCGGTGCCGATCTGCCTGGACACCAAGGACGTCGACGAGCTGGTCGCGATCGTCACGGCGCTCGCGCCGTCGTTCGGCGGGATCAACCTCGAGGACATCAGCGCGCCGCGCTGCTTCGAGATCGAGCGGCGGCTCGACGACGCGCTCGACATCCCGGTCTTCCACGACGACCAGCACGGCACCGCCGTGGTGACGCTGGCCGCGCTGCGCAACGCGACGACGCTGCTCGGCCGCCGGTTCGCCGATCTGCGCGTGGTGATCAGCGGCGCCGGCGCGGCCGGGGTGGCGATCACCAAGGTGCTGATCTCCGCCGGGGTGAACGGCGCGAACGTGATCGTCTGCGACTCGCGCGGCATCGTCCACGCCGAGCGGGGCGACCTGAACCCGGCCAAGGCCGAGCTGGCCGCGATGACCAACTTCTCCGGGCGCACCGGGGGGATCACGGAGGCGCTGGTCGGGGCCGACGTGCTGATCGGGGTCTCCGGCGGCACGATCGGCGAGGACGCGCTGGCCGGCATGAGCCGGGGCGGGATCATCTTCGGCCTCGCCAACCCGACACCGGAGGTGCTGCCGGCGATCGCCCACCGGTACGCGGCCGTCGTCGCCACCGGCCGCAGCGACTTCCCCAACCAGATCAACAACGTGCTCGCCTTCCCCGGCATCTTCCGCGGCGCGCTGGACGCCCGGGCGACCACGGTGACCGAGGGCATGAAGGTGGCTGCGGCCGAGGCGATCGCCGAGGTGGTGGCCGACGACCTCCGGCCCGAGCAGATCGTGCCGTCGCCGCTGGACCCGCGGGTGGCGCCGGCCGTGGCGGCCGCGGTGGCCCGGGCCGCCGAGCGCGACGGTGTGGCCCGTCGCATCTCCGCACCGGTCGAGACCGAGCCCGCGGCCGTCTAGGCTCGGTTGATGCGAGCTGCCTACGCCACCAAGGCGGACCCCGAGAACCCGTTGCAGGCCCTGGCCACCGGTGAGCTCCAGGAGCAGGCGCCGCCGGAGGGCTGGGTGCCGGTGACGGTGCGGGCCAGCTCGCTCAACCACCACGACCTGTGGTCGCTGCGCGGGGTCGGGCTGCCGGGTGACCGGCTGCCGATGGTGCTCGGCTGCGACGCGTCCGGCGTGACCGAGGACGGCCGCGAGGTGGTCGTCTACTCGGTCGTGCCGGATGCGAAGGATCCCCGTGGCCTGTCCCTGCTGTCCGAGCACTATCCGGGGACGCTGGCCGATCGTGTGTCCGTACCCGAGGAGAACTTGATTCCCAAGCCCGAGGGGTTGTCGTTCGCCGAGGCGGCGTGCCTGCCGACCGCGTGGCTGACGGCGTGGAACATGCTGACCACGCTGGGCCGGGTGGACGACGCCGAGGCGGTGCTGGTGCAGGGTGCGGGCGGCGGCGTGGCGACCGCGGCCGTCGTGCTGGGCGTCGCGATGGGCAAGCGGGTGTACGCGACCAGCCGCGAGGACTGGAAGCGCGAGCGGGTGACCGCGCTCGGGGCCACCGCTCTGGAGCCCGGCGCGCGGCTGCCCGAGCGGGTCGGCGTGGTGATCGAGTCGGTGGGTGCGCCGACCTTCGAGCATTCGATGAAGAGTGCGCGGCCGCAGGCCCGGATCG
>NZ_JBFAZH010000318.1:0-7226 GCF_040681735.1 Actinoplanes sp. NPDC051633
GGCCCGCTCGCGCCGGAGCTCGACGCGGACACCGCGACGGACATCCTGTGGATCTACAACGACCCGGGGCTCTACACGGCTCTGGTGTCGCAGCGCGGCTGGACCGAGCAGGCCTTTCGACAGTGGCTGGCGGCCACGATGCGAAAAGCCCTCCTGCCCGATCGACCGGTCAGTTCGAGCCCAGGCCGCGCTCGATCGCCTCGATGATGCGCGGCCGCAGCTCGGCGGCGCGCACGATGGCGTCCACCGAGCCGACCTCGACCGCCCGCTCGATGCTGTGCACGCGGTCGAACTCCGCGGCCACCTCCCCCAGCTTCTCCGCCCGGACCGCGGACTGCTCCTCCGCGAGCCGTGCGTTGAGGGCCGACCGCTCGGCCCCGGTCGCCGCGGAGATCTGCGCCTGCAGGCCCGTCACCCTGGGGTCGGTGGCGGTGCGGTTGTTCACCTCGCCGGAGAACACCACGGCCGCGGCGGGCGCGCCGCCGAGCACCGAGGCGTACGAGCCCTCCAGCGCGAGCACGGTCATCGACGGGTTGAGCGCCTTGGAGAACACCACGAACGCGCCGCCGTGATAGCGGGAGATCACCACGAACACGATGGGGCCGGCGAAGTTCACGATGGCCCGGCCGATCTCCGCGCCGTACTCCAGCTGAAGCTTGCGCATCGACTCCGGTGAGCCGTCGAAACCGGACAGGTTCGCCAGCACCACCAGCGGCCGGTTGCCCGACGCCGAGTTGATCGCCCGCGCGGTCTTCTTCGAGGACCGCGGGAAGAGCGTGCCGGCGGTGTACGTGTCCGGTCCGTCGGTCGGCGGGAAACCGCGCCGCGGCACCGACTTGGACTCGATCCCGATCAGGCAGACCGGCCGGCCGCCGATGTGGACGTCCTGCACCGCCGCCGTCTCGGCGTCGGCCATGCCGGCCCAGCGCTCCAGCACCGGGTGATCCTGATCGGACACGGCGCGCATCACGGTGCGGATGTCGAACGCCTTCTTGCGGTCCGGGTTGTGCTCGGCGGAGAAGATCTGGCCGACGGTGGTGAAGTCGCTGCCGGCCATCTCGTGCGGGTAGCCGGTGATGTCGCGGTCGGCCGGATCGGTCGTCTCCGCCCTGCGCGGCGCGGTCTCGCCGGGCACCACGTACGTGTGGTCGTAGTGGGCCATCAGCACGTCCCGGGCGGCCGGCAGGGTCGGCGCCCAATACTGCGCCTGCCCGTTCGGGCCCATCACCCGGTCGTATCCGCCGATGCCGTAGTTGTCCTCCGCGGACACGCCGCCGGAGAAGTCGAGCGACTGCTTGCCGGTGAGCACCATCGCCGAGTCCGGGGTCATCACCAGGATGCCCTTGGTGTGCATCAGCATGGTGGCCTCGGCGTTCCAGTACGGCTGGGCGCCGACGTTGATGCCGGCCACGACGATGTTGATCTCGCCGCCGTCCTGGGTGAAGGTGACGATCCGCTTGAGCGCGGCCGCGACCCAGTCCATGTTCTCGGTGCCGGAGTTCATCGAGATGCGCGCGCCGGCCGAGAGCGCGTACCACTCCAGCGGCACCCGCATCCGCTCGGCGAGGTCGAGGGCGGCGATCACCCGGGCGCACTCCGGCTCGGCGAGCGCCCCGAGCGCCTTCGTCGGGTCGCCGAGCAGGACGACGCGGGTCACCCCCTCGGGGTGGCGCCGCGTCGGGGTGGTCACGACACCGGCCACGAGGGCCGCCGAATTGCGGCCCTTCGGGCGGTCCACGGGTACGAGGACACCGTCGCCGTCGAAGTCGTGCTCGACGAAGTCGCCCAGCATGCCGGTCAGTTCGTACGGGTAGATGTTGCCGCGCCGCGCCGCCCGCAGCACCTTCATCCGGTAGTCGTCCAGCGGCTGCACCGGCTCGTCCGACGGCTCGCCGACGTGCACCGTCGCGCCGTTGCTCGGGTCGATGGTGATGGTGACCGCGACGTCGACCAGGTCGCCGCTCTTGGTGCGCTGGCGGGCCAGGAACTGCGCCTCCTCCAGCCCGACGCCCGCGGTGGTCGGCAGGATGCGCTGGGCCAGCGCGTCGAGCTCCTCCATGGTGAGCTCGGTCGCCGGCCAGACGTACATCATGATGCGGTTGGTGTCGTACCGCTTGTTCTGCGGCCGCTGCGCCTGGATGTTGCGCATCGCGTCCAGCGCGGTGGTGATCGCCTCCTCCACCGCGGGCAGCGCGACCAGCCGGCCGTCGGACTCGCGCAGCGGCGTCAGGTCGCGGACCTGGCCCATCACGATCAGCCGCTCGTCCGCCGGGTTGCTGCGCGCCACCGCCTTGAAGAGGTAGATCTCCTCGTCCACGGACGGCAGCCGGGTGAGGTCGAAGGCGCTGAGCCGGCGCAGCTGCAGGCGATTGGCGATCTGCGGGTGGATGCCGCGGATCAGCCGGTCCTCCACGAGACCCGGATCCTCCGCCCCAGCAGGCCGGAAGGTGAAGTGGTGGTGCATCGAGCCGCTGCCGCCGGCCACGGTCGCGGTGATCCGGCGTACGCCCGCCGGCTGCGGGTGGGCGGCCAGCATCTCGCCGAGCCGGACCGCCATCGCGTCCGCGTCCGAGTCCTCCGCCCACGACACGTAGACGTCGGCGACCAGGCCGTGCGGCGGGACGTCCGCGGCCAGCGCGGCGATCGCGTCGAGAGCATTCGGCAGGTGGGTGATGTCGACCGCGGTGGTCGCCACCCGGGTACGCGCCTCGGCGCCGGTGTGCTCGGCGATGACGAACGGGCAGCCCGCGACCTCGCGCACCGAGGCGGCGGAGAGCTGGCGGTTGCCGTAGTAGCGGCGGGTCAGCACCTCGAGCAGCGGCGCGTGGTCGCGGCCGGGCCGCCCGATCCGCTGGCCGATCAGCCGGACGAGGGGCTCCGCGCTGGCGACCATGGCCTGGATCCGGTCGGCGCGGTCGGGCGAATCCGGCTGCCGGTCGAGGTGGCGCAGGTCGTCGCGGACGGCGGCGTACACCTTGGCTCGGTTGCGCCGCAGCAGCGGCTGCGCGAACCAGCGGAAGACCAGACCGCGGGCCAGGTCGGTGACGGCCGGGAAGCGCACCTGGGTGGCCTCGATCAGATGCTCCAGGGTGAGACCGGCCCGTTCGCTCAGCGAATCCTGTGGCGGCGCGCCGGCGAGCATCTCGCGCAGCATCTCGGACACCACGGCGACGTCGGCCGACATCCGCTGCTGCGCGAGGAAGATGCGGAAGACCGCCTCCTCCAGCGCGGGCGTGCGGTCCAGACTCTCGACGCCGTAGTGGGCGAGCACGAGGCGCAACCTGTCCTGGAACCGCTCCGGCAGGCCGGCCCGCTCGGCGTCGAGGCTCTGCAGGTAGCTGTGGAAGAACTCGCGCGGGCTGTGCACCGGGTTGCCCGGCTCGATCTCGGTGTCGCCGGCGGGCTTGTTGCGGCTGAGCTCCAGCACATCGGCGAAGACGGTCAGCAGGTCGAGCTCGCCGGACAGCGGGCGGTTGCCCAGCTCTTCGCGGGCGGTCAGGTACGCGGACAGCACCCGCGTGCGGTCGCGGCGGTCCACGTCGTACCCGAGCACCAGGCCGCGCAGATCGCGCAGGCCACGCTCGGCCCGCTCGGCCGCCGGCGCCGGCCCCGCCTCGGCGGGCAGGTCGATGACCCCGGCCGCGGCGCCCGCGGTCTGCGCCTCGTCGTCGTCGCCCAGCGGCTCCAGGCGCAGCAGCGGCGTGCCGGTCTCGACCTGGCTGCCCACCGAGACCGGACGCTCGCGGATCCGCGCCCGGAACGGCGCGCGCAGCACGTTCTCCATCTTCATGCTCTCCAGCACGACGATGGGCGCGCCCGACTCCACCTCGTCGCCGACCGCGGCCGGGGTCGCGACCACCAGCGCCGGTGCGGGCGAGCGGACGACACCGCCCTCGTCGCGGCTGACCCGGTGGGTGACGCCGTCGACCTCGACCAGGTGGATCGGGCCGTGGGTCGCCGACACCAGCCTGAACCGGTGCCCGTTGACGACGGTCTGGCCGCTGTGCGCGTCGAAACGCTCGAACTCGACGTGCGCGAAGTGGGTCTCGGCGCCGGCGGAGAGGCCGGCCCGGAACGTGGACGGACCGATCCGGGCGACGTGCACCTTGTAGCTCGCGCCGCGCAGCTTGAGGTCGAGGGGGCGGCTGGTGTCGTGCCGGGCCTGGGGACGCCCGCCGTACGCGGTCTCGAGCAGGCGCCGGCGGCTGACCTCCTCCTCGTCCTCGTACGCCTCGATGGCGGCCACCGCCAGTGCGACCGCCGAGTGCCGGTGGTTGACCAGGCGGCCCTCGGCGCGTACCCGGTCGATCCAGCCCGTGTCGGCGCTCGCCTCGATCACCTCGGGCTGGTCGAGCAGGTCGAGCACGAAGCTCTTGTTGGTGGCGCCGCCCTCGATGATCACCGTGGTCTCGGACATCGCCCGCCGCAGCCGGGCCAGCGCCTCGTCGCGGTCGCGGCCGTACGCGATGATCTTCGCGATCATCGAGTCGAAGGCGGCCGGGATGTTGTCGCCCTCGCTGACGCCGGTGTCCACCCGGATCCCGGGGCCGGCCGGCAGCGCCAGGCGGCTGATGCGGCCGGGCGACGGCGCGAAATCACGGTCGGGGTCCTCGGCGTTGAGCCGCGCCTCGACGGCGTGGCCGAGCTCCTGCGGCGGCGGGCCCTCGAGCCGGCCGCCGGACGCTACGTGCAGCTGGAGCTTGACCAGGTCGGTGCCGGTGGTGATCTCGGTGATCGGGTGCTCGACCTGCAGGCGGGTGTTGACCTCGAGGAAGGCGAACAGCTTCTCGCCCGGGTGGTAGAGGAACTCGACCGTGCCGGCGCCGCGGTAGCCCACGGCGAGCACCAGCCGCACGGCCGACGCCTTCAGCTCGGCGGACTGCTCGGCCGAGAGCACCGGGGACGCGGACTCCTCGATGATCTTCTGGTTGCGCCGCTGCACCGAGCAGTCGCGGACGCCCAGCGCCCACGCGGTGCCCTGGCCGTCGGCGATGACCTGCACCTCGACGTGCCGGGCGCCGGAGACCAGACGCTCCAGGAAGACCACGCCGGAGCCGAAGGCGCGCAGCGCCTCCTGGCTGGTGCGCTCGTACGCGTCGGCGAGCTCGTCGGGCGAGGTGACCTTGCGGATGCCGCGCCCGCCACCACCGGCCGTGGCCTTGAGCATCAGCGGATAGCCGATCTCGCCGCCGTGGCGCAGCGCGTCCTCCAGCGTGGCAACCTCACCGCGGCTCCACGGGGCGACCGGGACGCCGACCTCCTCCGCGATCAGCTTGGAGCCGATCTTGTCGCCGAGGCGGCGCATCGCCTCCGCGGACGGGCCGACGAAGGTGACCCCGATCTTCTCGCACAGGTCGGCGAAGGCCGGGTCCTCGGCGACGAAGCCCCAGCCCACCCACACCGCGTCGGCCTTGGTCTCGACCAGCGCCCGCTCGAGCACGGCGTGGTCGAGGTACGGGCGCGCGGAGGCGGGGCCCAGGTCGTAGGCGATGTCCGCCTCGCGGACGAAGGTCGCGGTCCGGTCGAGGTCGGTGTAGAGCGCGACGGTCTCGATCCGTGTCCCGGTTTCGGCCGAAAGATCCCGCACTGCGTGGATGAGCCGCATCGCGGCTTCTCCGCGATTGACGATGGCGACGCGACTGAACACGGTTGAGCCTCCCTGTTCTACCCAACCGCAGCCTACGTTGCTGGGGACCCCGGGCACGCGGAGGCACGGCGAGCGCCCAAAGATCCATGGTTGTCAACGTTTCGTACGGTCGGCGAGGTCGCTGTTCATCGAGCGACGTCATCGGCGCCCGCCGGTGACCCACCCGACGAAAGGGCAACTGCATGCGAGCAACACGGATGTTGATCGCGGGCCTCCTCCTCACCGGAGCGGTGGCCGTGCCGACCACCGCGGCGGCCGCCGCCGCGCCCGCCGCACAGACCAGCGCCGTCGAGGCCCGCCGCGTCGACCGCGTCCCGACCCCGCGGCTCAACTGGTACGCCTGTTACGAGTGGGCCGAGTGCGACACCGTCGACCTGCCGCTGGACTACGACCGGCCGAACGGCCCGACGGTCGAGATCGCCGTGCTGCGGGTCAAGGCCCGCGACCAGGCGAACAAGATCGGCACCCTGTTCGTGAACCCGGGCGGGCCCGGCGGCCCCGGCACCGACATGGCTCTGGGCGCGCCGTTCTGGCTGGGCTCGGAGGTGATGGACCGGTTCGACGTGGTCGGCTTCGACCCGCGGGGCCTCGCCTACAGCGACGAGGTCAAGTGCTTCAGGAACACCCGGGAGCAGACCGAGAAGCTGGCCGGGATGAACGTGTTCTTCCCGTGGACCGAGGAGGAGACGGCCGCGTACGTCAACTCGGCCCGCGAGCTCGGCAAGTCCTGCTCGACCACCGGCAAGCCGCTGTCCGGGTCGATGTCCACCGCCGAGGTGGTCCGCGACATGGAGGTGCTGCGCCGCGCGGTCGGTGACGACAAGCTCAACTACCTGGGCTTCAGCTACGGCACCGCGATCGGGCAGTACTACGCGAACATGTTCCCCGACCGGTTCCGCGCGATCACCGTCGACGGCGTGCTCAACCCGCAGAGCTGGGTCGGCAACCAGCAGACGAAGGACATGACGCTCGACGACCGGCTGCGCAGCGCGGACGGCGCGTTCAAGGCGCTCAGCGAGATCTTCGAGCGCTGCGACGCCGCCGGGCCGGAGCTGTGCCCGCAGGCCGGGCGGTTCGCCGCCGACTTCGAGACGGTCGCCGACCGGCTGCGCGCCGAGCCCCTCGAGCTGGAGGACCCGGCCGGCAAGTACTACTTCCGGTACTCCGACTTCGTCGGGAGCGCGCTGGGCAACCTGTACGGCCCGTTCGCGTACGAGGGCATCGGCTTCATGGTGGACGACCTGCTGGTGCTGACCGACCCGGGCTCGGACGCGGATCGCCGCGCGGCGGCGGCGAAGCGGCTCAACGAGAAGCTCGCCGAGCGCGGCCAGCGGCCCGGCCGGGACTTCCCGTACTTCAACGGCGCCGAGATGGGCGCGGCCGTCATCTGCACCGATGGCCTGCACCCGGCGGACGCCGCCCTGTGGCCAGAGCTGACCGCCCGGGCCGACGAACGGGCGCCGTACTTCGGCCGCGCCTGGGGCTGGGGCGACGCCATGTGCGCCCGCAAGACGTGGACGGTCCAGGACGAGGACGCGTACCGCGGGCCGTTCAACAAGCGCACCGCGGCGCCGGTGCT
>NZ_JBFAZH010000319.1:0-7220 GCF_040681735.1 Actinoplanes sp. NPDC051633
GGCGTGCCCGGCCGGGACAGCCCGGCGGCTGGGCAGGGAGGCTGAGCCGCGATCTGCCCGCGGGTGGGCCCGGGGACTTTGCGCCGGTCGTACCCATCTGGGGTTGATCTTCCTGAGACGGCTGAACCCCGCCGCCCAGCAGGACGACGGGGTTCTCCGACGATCGGGTCAGCGGTCGGTGATGGCGACGAAGTCGCGCTCGGCCTCGCCCGTGTAGAGCTGGCGCGGTCGGCCGATCTTGGTGGACGGGTCGAGCATCATCTCGCGCCATTGTGCGATCCAGCCCGGCAGGCGGCCCAGGGCGAACAGCACCGTGAACATCTTCGTCGGGAAGCCCATCGCCTTGTAGATCAGGCCCGTGTAGAAGTCCACGTTCGGGTACAGCTTGCGGGACACGAAGTAGTCGTCGGACAGCGCGATCTCCTCGAGCTGGAACGCCAGCTCGAGCAGCGGGTCCGGCTTGTCCATCTTGGAGAGCATGTCCTGGGCGGCCTTCTTCACGATGGCGGCACGCGGGTCGTAGTTCTTGTAGACCCGGTGGCCGAAGCCCATCAGCTTGACCCCCTTCTCCTTGTTCTTCACGCGGTTCACGAAGGTGCCGACGTCGCCGCCGTCCCTCTTGATCAGCTCGAGCATCTCGAGCACCGCCGCGTTGGCGCCGCCGTGCAGCGGGCCGGAGAGGGCGTTCACGCCGGCCGAGACCGACGCGAAGAGGTTGGCCTGCGCCGAGCCGACCAGCCGGACCGTGGAGGTCGAGCAGTTCTGCTCGTGGTCGGCGTGCAGCACGAACAGCATGTCGAGGATCTTGGCGATCTCGGGGTCGACGTCGTACTGCACGGTCGGCAGGCCGAACGTCATGCGCAGGAAGTTCTGCACGTAGTCCAAGGAGTTGTCGGGGTAGGGCAAAGGGTGACCGATGCTCTTCTTGTACGCATACGCCGCGATCGTCGGAAGCTTCGCCATCAGGCGAATCCCGGAGATCTCGACCTGCTCCTGATCGGTCGGGTCGAGCGCGTCCTGATAGAACGTGGACAGCGCCGTGACCGCCGAGGACAGCACCGCCATCGGGTGCGCGTCGCGCGGGAAGCCCGAGAAGAAGTGGCGCATCTCCTCCTGCAGCAGGGTGTGCACGCGGATCTGGTCGGCGAATTTCGCCAGCTGCGCCGGCGTCGGCAGCGCGTCGTGGATCAAGAGGTACGACACCTCGAGGAACGACGCCTTCTCCGCCAGCTGCTCGATCGGATAACCGCGATAGCGCAGGATGCCGGCGTCACCGTCGATGTAGGTGATCGACGAGGTGCACGACGCGGTGTTGACGAAACCGGTGTCGAGGGTGACGAATCCGGTCTCTTTCAGAAGGGAGCTGATCTCGATGCCGCCCGGGCCCTCGACGGTCGGACGCACCGGCATCGACAGCTGGCCACCGGGATGGTCGAGCTTGACATCCGTCATGTATTTCCCTCGCTTCACCGGCAGATGTCCCCAAGAACGTGAACTTCACCGTAAACCCTCAACCTGAATGGGTCATCAGCCGCCCAATGCTCTGAGGAATAGATCACGTAGCGCGACGAACGCCCCGCACCATAGATAATGGTGGGTGGAGGTGGGAGTCGATGAAGACCCCGAGATCAGCCCCCGTCGTCGTCGGCGTCAACGGCACTTCCGCGGGCCTCGCCGCGGTGCGCCTGGGCGCCCGAGAGGCCGTCGCCCGCGGCCGGAAGTTGCGCGTGGTGCACGCCTTCACGTGGCCCGACCAGAGCTTCGGTGCGCCGCAGCTGAGCTATTCGCAGGCGCGGCGGGAGGCGGGCAAGATCATCGACCGCGCGGTCGCCGCGGCTTCGCGTTCCACCCCAGGGGTACGCGTCTCCGGGATCATCACCGACGGCCCGCCCGTCCGGGTCCTGCTCCGGCAGAGCCGCATGGCCGAGCTGCTGGTGCTCGGGGACGAGGACCAGTCCGCCGAGGAGCTGCCCATCGACTCGGTGCTCTATCAGACGGTGTCCCGCTCGTTCTGTCCCGCCGTGGTCGCCCGCGGCCCCCGCCCGCCCTCCGGTCCCCTGCTGGCCGCGGTGGACGGCTCCCCCGAGTCGCTGTCCGCGCTGCAGTTCGCCGCCGACGAGGCGGCCCGGCGGGCGGTGCCGATCGAGGTGGCGCACGTGATCACCAAGCGCGGCGGCGAGCAGGCCGGGCGACGGCTGCTCGACGACGCGCTGGCCGCCGTTCCGGAGCTGCACGATGTCCGGAAACGATTGCTGATCGGTGATCCGGCGATGACTCTGGTCCGTGCTTCGCGCCAGGCACGCATGATGCTGGTGGGGCCGCGTGGGACCGACGGGACGCAGCTGCTCGGGCCGGTGGCGCTGCAGCTGTTGCGGCGCGGCGCCTGCCCGACCCTCTTTGTCCACGGAACCACTGCCACGGGGCATTGATCTCCGGGTACGGTGCCTTCGGCGGGTCCCCCGGATTCTTGATCACCGGCACAGCGTGCCCCGCCGTTGGGGGCGTTGTGGCGGGTGCGGCAGGCGTGGGGCAGTGGCGATGGGTCGCCGCGGCCGGCCTCGTCGCGACCGCGATCTACGTGCTGAACCTGTCGCTGGAGATCAGCCTGCTGATCTTCGCGATGATCGGGGTCAGCACGGTCTGGGCGTGCTTCGCCGGTCCGCGCCGGATGCGTGCCGAGCCGCGCGCCGCCTGGCTGCTGCTCGGCACCACCGCGCTGCTGTTCCTGATCGGCGTGGTGCTCCGGCCGTTCGTCTCCGACCAGCCGATGCCCCTGCTGCTGCTCGCCGATGCGGTGATCATTCCGGGGTACGTGGGCCTGGCGACCTGCCTCGTGATCCTGTTGCGCGCCCGCGGCGGTCTCGACTGGCTGGCGGTGCTCGACGGGCTGACCGTGTGCCTGGCCGGCGGCCTGGTCTGCGGCCTGCTGCTGGCCGCGCCGGCCGCGGGCTACGGCGATCGTCCGCTGCCGGTCACGGTGCTGGCCGCGGCGTACCCGTTCTTCGACGTGGTGCTGATGCTGCTGGTGGTCAACCTGACCTTCACCGCGACCACGTGGCCGTTCAGCCTGGCCTCGTTCCTCGGCACGATGACGCTGCTGTTCGCCGGCGACCTGGCCTACGCGATCATCGGGGTGTCCGGCCGGACCTACGCGTCGACGTTCCTGGACGTGCCCTATCTGCTGGCCATGACGCTGCTCGCGGTCACCGCCCTGCACCCGTCGGCCGTCCGGCTCAGCCGTGCCGCGCGGCGCCCGGTGCAGGCCTGGTCCTGGCGCCGGATGGGTCTGCTCGGCCCGGCCGTGGCGGCGCCGTTCGTGTTGCTGGTGGCGGTCGGCGGCCACTCGGCGGCGTACCGGCTGGCGATCGCCGTGACCGGCGGCGTGATGATGCTCCTGCTGCTGGCCCGGGCGGTCTCCGCGGTCCGCGCCCAGGCGGCGGCCCAGCGGCACTCCGAGCACCAGGCGTTGCACGACCCGCTGACCGGGCTGCCCAACCGCCGCAAGATGTCGGCGCACATCGAGCGGCTGCTGATCGAGCTGCCGCCGCAGGGCGAGCGCCGGGTCTGGGTCTACCTGCTCGACCTCGACGGCTTCAAGTGGGTCAACGACTCGTGGGGGCACGACACCGGCGACCAGCTGGTGCTCGAGGTGGCCGCCCGGCTGCGCGCCGCGGTCCCGTCCGCGGTGATGGTGGCCCGCACCGGCGGCGACGAGTTCCTGCTGGCGTACGTGGGTGAGAAGCCCGGCGCGCTGCGGCTGGTCGACGACATCCGCACCTGTTTCGCCAAGTCGATCCGGGTCAACGACACCGAGGTGGTGATCAGCGCGTCGATCGGCATCGCGCACGCCGCGGCCGCGGGGGATCCGGCGGTGACCGCGGAGGCGCTGATGCGGGACGCGGACACGGCGATGTACCGGGCGAAGTCCGAGGGGCCGGGCCGGTCCACGATCTTCGACACCTCGATGCACGACCGGGTGCGGGAGCGGATCGAGCTCGAGGCGGCACTGCGCACCGCCCTGGCCGAGGGGCAGTTGCACGTGGCGTACCAACCGATCGTGCAGCTCGACACGGGACGCGCGCTGGGCGCCGAGGCGCTGCTGCGCTGGACGCACCCGACCCGTGGGCCGATCCCGCCGATGGCGTTCATCGGGATCGCCGAGGAGTCCGGCATGATCGCCCAGATCGGCACCTGGGTGCGCGAGGAGTCGCTGCGCCAGCTCGCCGCGTGGCGGGCCGACGGCACCGTGGCCGACGACTTCTACATCTCGATCAACGTCTCGCCCCGTCAGCTCAACGACGCCGACCTGCCGCTGGTGGTCTCGGCCGAGCTGCTCAAGTACGGCGTGCCGCCCCGCACGGTCGCGCTGGAGATGACCGAGTCGGTGATGGTGGACGGGTCGAGCGTCACCTCGCGGGTGCTCTTCGAGCTGCGGGAGCTGGGCGTGCGCCTGCTGGTCGACGACTTCGGCACCGGCTTCTCCGCGCTGGGCTATCTGCGCAGGTTCCCGGTCACCGGCGTCAAGATCGACCGCTCGTTCGTCTCCGGCCTGGGGCAGAGCCAGGAGGACGAGGAGATCGTGCGGGCCGTGGTGGCGATGAGCTGCGCGCTCGGCCTGAGCATCGTCGCCGAGGGGGTGGAGACCCGCGGGCAGCGCGATGCCCTGGGTGGTGTCGGCGTCACCCAGGGTCAGGGCTGGCTGTGGGGCCCGGCGGTCCCGCCCGCGGAGTTCGCCGCGCACTGGCACGCCGGCGGTCCCGCCGCGCGAGCCGCCGCCGGGGTATCGCCGGCCGGCCCGCTCGGCGCCGGAAAGAACCAGCGCGCCACCGGCCCGGTGACCAAGGGCCGCAATCAGCTGGCGACGGGGAACTCGTAGAGCCAGTACGACTGGCTGTCCACGCGGGTGGCCTTGGCCTCGCCGCCGGCGATGGTGGACAGGATGCTCTCGACCGCCCAGGGCAGGTTGCGCTCGCGCTCGTTCCACAGGCAGACGTCGAGCACGACGATGCCCGCGACCGGCTCGACCATGCGGGCGTAGATCTCGCGCTGCAACGCCACGAAGACGCCGCTGCCGCGCGGGCCGGGCCGCGCACCGATGAACACGCAGTAGACGATGCGGCGTTCGGCGTAGAGGTCGGGCCAGTGGTGCTGGAAGAACGGCGGGGAGATCAGCGGCACCGCGTCGAGGTCGGCGGTCATCACGGACATCCCGGTGAGGCCGGCGTCGTCGCGCGTGACGTACTTGAGCGCGCGCCGATCGGCCATCATCGTGTCGAACTCGGCGCGCACCATCAGGTGGCGGGTGACCGCCAGCTTGACCAGCGGCGCGAACGTCTCCCGATAGAACTCCCAGGCCTCGTCCAGCAACTCCGGCGGCAGCTCCGGCAGCACATCGACCCGCATCACGCCTCCCCCATGCCCGTGATCCATTCTGACCATCCCCGGGCTGCCGAAACACCCTCGGGTGACAAATGTGGCATCTGAGGCTGGCGGGACACCCACAAGTCGGGCATTATTCGCTCGGCTCGAAATCCTTGCGTTCGCGTGAGGCGCGCCGATGGAGTACACAGAGAGACGAGCGACACACCGGGCGATTAGCGGGAGGGCGAGATGACGGGTCTGGTCGGCGCCGAGGTCAACGTGTGGTTGCTGTTCGCGCTTCTGATGCTGGCGGCGGGACTGGGCGGCGCCCTGATGGCCGCGATCCGCGGGGCCCGCTAGCGAAAATGTCGTAGGCATGCGGCAGTCTGTTCCGCATGCGCTTCGCCACCTGGAACGTCAACTCGGTCAAGGCCCGCCTGCCCCGGCTGCTGGAGTGGCTGGCGGAGACGCAGCCGGACGTGCTCTGCCTGCAGGAGACCAAGGTCGCGCAGGGTGACTTCCCGTCCGCCGAGGTGAGCGAGCTCGGCTATCAGACCGCCGAGTACGGTCAGGGCCGCTGGAACGGCGTCGCGCTGCTGTCCAGGGTCGGGCTCGACGACGTGCGCAACGGCTTCGCCGGCGAGCCGGGCTATCCCGACCCGGAGGCGCGGGCGATCAGCGCGGTGTGTGACGGCGTCCGGTTCATGTCGGTGTACGTGCCGAACGGGCGCACCACCGACGATCCGCACTACACGTACAAGCTGTCCTGGTTGTCGGCTCTGCGCACCGCGCTCGAGGCCGATGTCGCAGCCGGGCCGGTCGTGGTGGCCGGCGATTTCAACGTTGCGCCGACCGACGCCGACGTCTGGGATCCGCGGGCGTTCGCCGGGTCCACCCACGTGACGGTTCCGGAACGCGAGGCGCTGGAGCGGATCCTCGGTCTCGGCTTCACCGACCTCCCCGCCCGTCCCCTGAAAGGGGACCACCCGTTCACCTATTGGGATTACCGCGCCGGCATGTTCCACAAGAACATGGGCATGCGCATCGACCTGGTCTACGCGACGGCGGACATCGCCGCGACGGTCAAGGATGCGGTGGTGGATCGCGAGGCGCGTAAAGGCAAGGGCCCCTCCGACCACGCCCCGATCGTGGTCGATCTCGACCGATAGAGCAGCGCGAACGACGCGCGGCGACGGCTGTGGGGACCGGAAGCACGTAGGCTGTGCGCAAGAGCGACCGATCACGGGCTGACGAAAGGGGGGACCACGACATGACTTCGCCACTCCCGGCTCAAGCCGACCGGCGGGTACGTCTCGCCCCCGCCCCGGCCCTGCTGCATGCGGCGCTCGACGCCACCACAGAGGCCGTTGTGCTGTGCACCGACACCCACGAGGTCCTGCTGGTCAACACGGCGGCCGAGCTACTGGTGCCGGAGTTGCGGCCGGGCATGGACGCGACCGCCGGGCCGGTGCCCGAGCTGGCCCGCGCGATCACCGATGGCGACGACGCCTTCACCGCCATCCATGGCGGACGACAGATCCGGGGCGTCCGCCGGGCCCTGGGCGACGAGCACTACGGCTGGTATCTGCAGGATGTGACGCCGCTCGAGCGGGAGCGCGCCCGCACGACGTTCCTCGCCGAGGCGGGGCGCCGGCTGGCCTCGTCCCTGCACCAGCGGCTGTGCCTGCGGACCACCGCCGAGCTGGCGGTCTCGCATCTGGCCGACGCCGCCGTCGTGGTGCTTCCCTCGGTCCGCCGGCAGAGCGAGTGGATGCGTCTGGTCGGCGCAACGTTGAAATCGCCGGCCACCACGACCGGCCCGGCTGCGACATCGGCCTCGAGCGCGGTGCGCAGAGCCG
>NZ_JBFAZH010000320.1:0-7220 GCF_040681735.1 Actinoplanes sp. NPDC051633
TCGGCGCCGATGTGGGCGTTTTAGAACCACACACCCCAGTGCCCTAACACCCCGGCCTGCATGCCCGCGATGACGGGGGGGTTGCCCCCCAACCCCGGCGCCAGCTGGTCGAGGTGCGCGAGCATCCGGTCCTTCGGGGCGTCCTGGTTGTCCGTCTGCGTGTACGCGAACCGCAGGATCGCCTTGACTCCGGCGGCCCGCACGGTGTCGAGCTGCTGCTGCAGCTGCGCCAGCGCGTCGGCGCTGATCGGCGACGCCTTGAACTGGGTGAGGTAGAAGATGCACATGACCAGGCTGATGTTCTCCTGGTCGCGGTAGCCGCGCAGCTGCTCGACGGTGAAGTCGGTCGCGTCGCAGTCGCCGGGCTGGTGGTAGAAGCCGCGTTCCGGGTTGGTGATGGCCGCGGTGCTCGGAGGGTAGGTCACCTCCGATCTGTGCGGATGGCCGCCCGCGCCGGTGAGCGCGAGCGTGGCGAGCAGAGCGACAACGGTGATCTTCTTCATCCCTTGATCCCTGTCTGCGCGATTCCCTGGATGAACTGGCGTTGCAGGAAAACAAAAACGGCGATGACGGGTACGGAGGCCAGCAGCGAGCCGGCCATCAGGATCGGATAGTCGGTCAGGTACTGCCCTTGCAGCGACGCGAGCCCGGCGGAGAGCGTCATCTTGTCGGGGTCGGTGTTGACGACCAACGGCCAGAAGAGGTCGTTCCAGGACCACAGCAGGACGAGCACGGCCAGCGCGACGAGTCCGGGCCGGGCCAGCGGCAGGACGATGGACCAGTAGATGCGCAGCGGCCCGGCGCCGTCGATCCGCGCCGCCTCCTCGAGCTCGATCGGCAGGCCGAGGAAGAACTGCCGCAGCAGGAAGACGCCGAACGCGCTGAACAGGCCGGGCACGATGAGTGCCTGCAGGCTGTTCAGCCAGCCGAGGTCCGACATGATCTGGTACTGCGGAATGATGAACAGCTGCGGCGGCACCATCAGCACGGACAGGAACACTCCGAAGAGGACCTTGCGTCCGGGGAAGCGCAGCCGCGCGAAGGCGTAGGCCGCCATCGAGCAGAACAGAACCTGGCCGAGGGTACGCGCCAGCGCGGTGAACGCCGTGTTGAAGAACTGCGTGCCGAACGGGAGCAGGTCGAACACCCGGCCGTAGTTGGCCCAGTGCCCGTCCGGGATCAGCGTCGGCGGCACCGAGGTCGCGGTGCTGAGCGTCTTGAGCGAGGTGAGGATCTGCCACACGAACGGGGTGACCATCACCAGCGAGGCGGCGATCAGCACCGTGTGCAGAGCGATCCTGGAGATGCGGCTATGCATAGTGCACCCACCGGCGCTGGAAGCGGAACTGGAGCCCGGTGAGGACCACGATGATCAGCAGGAGCACCATGACGATCGCGGCCGCGTACCCTCGGTCGTTGGTCACGAAGGCCCGGTCGTAGAAGAGCTGGATCACCGTCTGCAGCCTGGGATACGCCGGGTTGGCACGCGCGGCGGCGCCCGAGCCCGTGATCACGAACACCAGGTCGAAGAGCTGGAGCGAGCCGATCACCGAGACCACCGACACGAAGAACGCGGTGGGGGACAGCAGCGGCAGGGTGATCCGGAAGAACTGCCGCACCGGGCCGGCGCCGTCGATCGAGGCGGCCTCGTAGTACTCGGCCGGGATCGCCTGCATGCCGGCCAGGAAGATGATCAGGTTGTAGCCGATGCTGCTCCACACGCCGATCGCGACCAGGGCGTAAAGCGCGGTGTCCGGGTCGGCGATCCAGTTCGGGCCGTCGATGCCCACCAGTGACAGCAGATAGTTGAACAGGCCGTAGTCGCCGTTGTAGAGCCAGCGCCACACCATCGCGACGGCGACCGGCATGGTGACCACCGGCAGGAAGAACAGCGTCCGGTACGCGCCGACCCCGCGCATCTTGCGGTTGAGCAGGGCGGCGAAGACGACGGCGAGCGGGATCGCGATCAGGCCGAGCACGGTGTACGAGATCGTGTTGATCAGTGCCCGGCCGACCTCGGGGTCACCGACGAGCCGGCGGTAGTTGTCCAGCCCCGACCACGTGTGCCCGCCGAACGCACCCCACTCGGTGAACGAGAAGTACGCCGTCTGCAGCACCGGCCACAGGTAGAAGACGGCCAGGCCGAGGCCCACCGGGGCGAGAAACGCGTATCCCCAGACGGCCTCGGTGACGCGGTCCTTCCGCATTGTCAGCAGGCCTATTCTTTGGCGAGCAGGTCGTTCATCGCCTTCGCCAGCTCGGCGGCGGCCTGATCCACCGGTTGCTCGCCGTTCCAGGCCTTGGTCAGGTGGGTCAGCTCGGCCTCGTTCCAGGCGGCGGTGTTCTTGGAGACCGGGTACGGGACCGCGTAGGCGACCTCGTCCAGGAAGGTCTGCAGCTTCCACTCGGGATGCGCCTTGACCCAGTCGGACTGCGTCCCGTTGTACGCCGGGATCGGGCCCTTCTTGCCGAGGATGTCGGCGGCCGGCTTGGAGCCGAGGTACTTGACGAACTCCCAGGCCTGGTCGGGGTGCTGAGTCTTCGCGCCGACCACGTTGGCGACGCCGTGGATGATCGTCGCCTGCTTCTCACCGGTGGGCAGCGGCGCGACGTCGATCTTGTCCTTGATCGGTTTGTCGCCGAACTCGGCGACGTTCCACGACCCACCCCAGTACATCGCGATCTTCCCGGCCTCGAAGAGCTGCAGCGGCGCCGTGTCGGTCATCGTCTTGAGGTCGGGGGAGTGCTTGTTCGCGATCAGGTCGGTCCAGAACTTCAGTCCGGCGATGGTCTTCGGGTCGTCGTACCCGGACTTCTTGCCGTCGGGCGAGATCACGAAGCCGCCGGCCTGCGCGATGGTGTTGTACTGGTATTCCTGGAAACTGCTCAGCGGCGCTGCGGTGCCGAAGATCTTCTTGCCCGGGTCGGTGAGCTTCGCGGCGGCGTCCTGGAAGTCGGCCCAGGTCCAGCCGTCCTTCGGGTACGGAACCTTCTTCGCGTCGAACAGCGACTTGTTGTACCAGACGCCGACGGTGTCCATGTCCTTCGGCAGCCCGTAGCTCTTGCCCTCGAAGGTGTAGAGGTCGGCCAGCCCTTTCGGGTAGACGGAGGTGTCGACCTGCTCGGGGTTCGCCTTGATGACGCCGTTCGAGGCGTACAGCTGGAAGTTGGGGCCGTTCATCCAGAACACGTCGGGTGCGGCGCCACCGGTGGCCGCCGCCTTGAGCTTGGTCCAGTAGCCCTCCCACGGGGTCAGCTGGATGTCGATCGTGATGTTCGGATGGCTCGCCGTGAACGCCTTGGCCAGCTCCTCCATCGCCGGTTTCTGGGTCTGATCCCAGACCGCGTAGGACAGCGTCACCTTCTCGTTCGGATCGCTGCCGCCCTCGCCGTCGTCGCCGGAGCACCCGGCGAGGGCTAGGGCGACGGCGCTGAGAACGGCCGTGCCGATTCGGGTGTGCCTGCGCATCGTTGGTCCTCCCCGAGCGTTCGCTTGGGAAATATCATGGGGACCATGAAAACTAATGCAAGCAACAATTTGATCACAAGTGTCAACCGCGATCTATCTAGGCAGACGCGAAACGGTCCACCGAGGTCAGGCCGTTGCCGCCGCGCACGGCGTCGCTGACGTGATCGAGCGCGAGCTTTGCCGCGCCCAGGGCGACGCCCTCGTCGGCCAGCGTCGAAACCCGGATCTCCGGGGTACGCAGGCACCACCGGTCCAGCTCACGCCGCAGCGGGTCGATCAGCAGGTCGGCCGAGCGGGAGAAGCCGCCGCCGACCACCACCAGTTCGGGATCCAGAGTCAGCACCAGCGCCGAGACGCCGATCGCCAGGTCCTTGACGTAGCGCCGGATCGCCGCCAGCGCCTTGCGATCGCCGGCGTGCGCGGCGGCGAAGATGTCCTCGCCGGTCGGCCAGGCGGCCAGATGCTCGGGCGCGCGCATCCAGCCCGCCGCGGGCAGCGCGCCGATCTCACCGGCCGAGTTCGCGAACCCGCGGTGCAACTTGCCGTCGATGATCAGCCCGGTTCCGGTGCGCAGCCCGGACAGGATGAACACCATGTCGGAGGCGTGCCGGGCCACCCCCCGCCAAGTCTCCGCGAGCGCGGCCAGCTTGCTGTCGTTCTCGACCATCACCGGGCCGCGGACCAGCCGGGACACGTGCGTGGCCAGGTCGGTGCCGGTCCACTCGGGCAGCGCTTCGGAGAGCATCACCTTGCCCATCCGGTCGACCAGCCCGGTGGTCGCGATGCCGGTCGCCCACAGCCGGTCACCGGTCAGCCCGGCGGCCCGCAGCGCGCCGGCGATCGCGGCGTCGGTCGCCGCCAGCCGGTCGGCGCGGCCCATCTCCGGGGTCACCTCGACGCGATGGCCGTGCAGCACCGCACCGTCCAGGTCGGTGACCAGGGCGAGCACCTTGTGCCCGCCGATGTCGACGCCCAGCAGCCGGCCCGCCTCGGCCCGGAAGCGGTATCGCCGTGCCGGGCGGCCCACCCCGCCGGCGGCCGGCTCGACCTCCGCCACCCAGCCGGACTCCAGCAGGTCGCGGACCACGTCCTCGGTCGAGGCGCGGGACAGGCCGGTGCGCCGGGACAGCTCGGTCAGCGTCATCGGGGGCTGGTCCCGCAGGATCTCCATCGCGGTCAGCGCGTTGAGCTGCCGGAGGCGGGAGAGGTCCCCGCCGGTGAGATGCGCGGTCACGTTGGCCCCTTGAATTCTGACGAGACGGTACTTTAAATGGAATCCTTGTTAATCCGGTTGCCGGGAAGGATCACATGTCCGCAGTGACTCTAGCTCTGGTCGGGGCCGGTCTCCGGGGCCAGGCATATGCCCGGCATGCCATCGCGACCGGCGCGGGAACCGTCGTGGCCCTCGCGGAGCCCGATCGGCACCGCCGCGAGACGGTGGCCGCTGAGTTCGGCGTCGACCCCGCCCGGGTGTACGAGAGCTGGACCGACCTCGCCGCCGAACCCCGCCTCGCCGACGCCGCCATCGTCGCGACCCAGGACCGGATGCACCGCGACCCGGCCGTCCGGCTCGCCGACCTCGGCTACCACCTGCTGCTCGAGAAGCCGATGGCGCCGACCGAGGAGGACGCCGCCGCGATCGCCGCCGCCGCCGAGCGCAACAACGTGATGGTCGCGGTCTGCCACGTCATGCGGTACACCGCCTACACCCGCATGCTCAAGGGCCTGGTCGACTCGGGCCGGATCGGCAAGCTGGTCAGCGTGCAGCACCTCGAGCCGGTCGGCTGGTGGCACTTCGCGCACTCGTTCGTGCGCGGCAACTGGCGCAACTCGGCCGAGTCCGGGCCGCTGCTGCTCACCAAGTGCTGTCACGACATCGACTGGCTGGTCCACCTCTTCGGCAGCATCCCGGCGCGGGTCACGTCGTTCGGGAGTCTGAGCCACTTCAAGCCCTCCGAGAAGCCGGCCGGCGCGGCGGACCGATGCCTGGACTGCCCGGTCGAGCCCACTTGCCCGTACTCGGCCAAGCGCCTCTACCTCTCCGCCCAGGCTGACCCCGACCAGCACTTCTGGCCGCTCGGGGCGGTCACCCCGACGTTCACCGAGGAGTCGGTGCTGGCCGCCCTGCGCACCGGGCCGTACGGCCGGTGCGTGTACACCAGCGACAACGACGTGGTCGATCACCAGGTGGTCAACATGGAGTTCGCCGACGGCGCGACCTGCTCGTTCACGGTGACCGCGTTCACCCCGATGGAGTACCGCCGCACCCGGCTCTTCGGCACCCACGGTTACCTGGACGGCGACGGTCAGACCGTGCGCTGGCTCGACTTCCGCACCGGCCGGGAGGAGACCTTCGACGCGGCCGCACACGGCGGGCCGTCGGCGGCGGACGGGCACGGCGGCGGCGACGAGGCGCTGACCGACGCCTTCACCGCGGCGGTCGCCTCCGGTGACCCGGGACTGCTCACGTCCGATGCGGCGCACAGCCTGGCCACCCACCGGGTGGTGTGGGCGGCCGAGCAGGCCCGGCTCAGCTCCTCGATCGTCCGGCTGAATCCTGACGGCAGCATCGCCTGATTGCCTTTGCCGCACGACCGTGCTTTTATGGTCGTGTGGGTAAGGGTGAAGAGACGCGTGCGGCCGTGCTCGACCAGGCCGTCGACGTCACGCGCCGGCTGGGCCTCAGCGGGCTGACCATCGGTTCACTCGCGTCGCAGGCCTCGCTGTCCAAGAGCGGGGTCTTCGGCCACTTCCAGTCCAAGGAGGGCCTGCAGCTGCAGGTCCTCGAGCACGCGCGGGCGCAGTTCGAGGAGGCGGTGGCGCGGCCGGCGCTGCGCGCGCCCCGGGGCGAGCCGCGCGTCCGCGCCCTGTACGAGCACTGGATCGCCTGGGACTCGCGCCCGGGCGGATGCCCGTTCATCGCCGCCGCCACCGAGTTCGACGACCGGCCCGGGCCGGTGCGCGACCGGCTGGTCCGCGACGAGCGCGACATGTTCGACATGATCGCCACCATCTTCCGGACCGGCGTCGCCGAGGGGCACTTCCGCTCCGGCGCCGATCCCGAGCAGTTCGCCCAGGACTTCTACGGCGTCATCCTGGCCCGCCACCACACGCTGCGGCTGCTCGGCGACGAGCGCTCCGAGACGCGTGCCCGGCGGGCCGTCGACGCCCTCATCGCCGCCGCTCACTGAGAGGACCGACCCGTCATGGACATCGCCCCCGTACGCTCAGAAAAAAGCACGACCGTTCGTCCTTTTCCTGCCCCGAAGCCGTTGCGCCGGGCGTTCGCGGTGCTGAACCGCGCGGCGCCGGGCGTCGCCGCCCGCTGGGCCGAGAAGCTCTGGTTCACCCTGCCCAAGCGCGCTGTGCCGCCACCGCCGACCGGCGACCTCTTCACCGTCGACGTGGGCGGCCGGGCGGTCGTCGGCCAGACGTGGGGAACCGGTCCGAACGTCTACCTCGTCCATGGATGGGCCGGGCATGCCGGGCAGCTGAGCGCGTATGTCGCCCCGCTCGTCGAGCGAGGACATCGGGTGATCACGTTCGACGCGCTCAGCCACGGCCGGTCGGCGCCGGGCGCCTACGGCCGCCGGTCCACGTCCATCCCCGAGCTAGCCCTGTCCTTCACGGCGGTGGCCACGGCGTACGGCCCGGCACACGCGGTGATCGCGCACTCGATGGGCGGAGCCGCGACCGCGCTGGCGATCCGCGACGGCCTGACCGCGGGCCGCATCGCGACAAAATAGCCACT
>NZ_JBFAZH010000321.1:0-7206 GCF_040681735.1 Actinoplanes sp. NPDC051633
CCACCGGCCGCAGCAAGGGTGTCGGCCTCTCGCACCGCAACCTCTCCTCGGCCGGGAAGTCCTCCCGGGGCCGCAGCCACGTGCCGGGCCTGACCCGCGGCCAGTCGTCACTGCCGCTGTCGCACTCGTTCGGGCTGCTCGTCACCGTCGGCGGAATGCATGTGCCCGAACCGACGTCATCGGTGCTGCAACGGTTCTTCGAGCCCAAGTCCTATCTGGACCTTGCCGTCGAGCACCGCACCCAGACATGGGCCGTCGTGCCCTCGATGCTGGCGATGATGTTGTCCTACCCCTTGGAGGACATGGATCTGAGCGCGCTGCGGTACGTCTTCTCCGGGGCGGCGCCGCTGCCGCCGGCGGTCCGGGCGGACTTCGAGCGGCGGGTGCCCTCGGCCACCGTGCTCGAGGGGTACGGCTGCACCGAGACCGGCGGCATCATCAGCGGGATGCCGCCGGCCGACGCCAAGCCCGGGACGGTCGGCCGACCCGTCGAGGGCGTGCAACTGCGCATCGTGGACCTCGACGGCAAGGACGCGCCGGTCGGCACGGACGGCGAGGTCGTCGTACGCGGCCCGAACGTGATGGGTGGCTACTGGGGCGGCGAACCACTGCCCGACGGCTGGTTCCACACCGGCGACGTCGGCCGGCTCGACGCCGACGGCTACCTGACCATCGTCGACCGCATGAAGGACCTGATCATCCGGGGCGGCTACAACGTCTATCCCCGCGACGTCGAGGACGCGCTGCTCGATCACCCGGCCGTCGCCATGGCCGCCGTGGTGGGCCGGCCGGACGAGCGGCTGGGCGAGGAGGTGGTCGCGTTCGTGTCGCTGACCGAGGGCGCGACCACCACCGAGGCGGAGCTCATCGAGTTCAGCAAGGGCCGGCTGGCGGCACACAAGTACCCGCGTACGGTCACGATCCTCCCGGCGATCCCGCTCACCTCGGTCGGCAAGCTGGACCGCAAGCGCCTGCGGGCGGCGATCCCTCAGCCCAGGCGGCCGTAGGAGGTCAGCGTCCGCAGGGCCTTGAGGGTCACGATGCCGCGCCACTCCAGGAGGGACGCCTCGCTCGGCGGAGTCCAGGCGATCGGCCAGCCGCCGTCCGGCTGCTGATCGGCGGCGAGCCGGTCCAGGTGCCCGTCGATCTGAGCCGCGGTGAACAGCGAACGCCAGCGGGAGTCGGCCAGCGGGGCGATGTAGAGAGGGGAGAGTCCGTACCCCTCGGCGCCCGGGTCCAGGTGGAACATCTCCTGAGCCGTCGTGTGCTTGATCAGGGCCGGCGCCACCTGGTCGGCCCGCTCCCGGTCCGGCGCGAACTCCAGGAAGGTCAGCGCCTCGGCGAGGGCGTGCACCTCGTCCGGGAAGGGCTGCTCGGTCAGGGCACGCCAGCAGTACTCCGTCGCGGTCTCCCGCCACGGGTGGTCGAAGCCCATCTGGTGCAGCAGCCCGGCCAGCCCCGCGGTCGGGTTGAGCCCCGGCTGGTACGTCCAGTCCGTCCAGTGGTCGGCCCGCGGATACCCCTCGATGACGGGCGAGGCCAGCGACACGGCGCCGTCAACCGTCACCCCGGTCAGGAAGTCGCAGGCCCGGCCCAGCATGTCGGCGTCGGCGGCCCCGGCCGCGGCCATCGTCTGGAAGGCGATCTCGACATCGATCGGCAGGCTGGCGGGACAGCGCTTGTCCGGCTCGAGCCCGTGCCCGAACCCGCCGTCGGCGTTCTGGTAGCCGCGGAGCGCGTCGGCCACCCCGCCCGGCGGCGCGCCTTCGAACAACGTGGCGAACAGCCGCTGATCGACGAGGCGCCCCTGGCGCTGGATGAACGCGGCACCGGCAGTGAAGGAATCAGTCATGCCGCCATCCTCCGGCAACCCCACCGGCCCGGTCTTGATGAAATCGGACACGAGCTTCCGGCCCGCGCAGGACGTAGATCGACGCCGCCAACTCACCCCGTGACGTCACGTCGGCCTGGAAAGCTCATTCACCCAGCATCCCGGTCGAGGTCGGCCTGCCGCCACCGGCGGTGCGTCGACGGTTGGCGGTGGTCAGCTGTGGCCGGTGCGGGGTGCGTACATGATGACGGCGACGCCCAGCAGGCAGATGACGGCTCCAGCGATGTCCCATCGATCGGGCCGGAACTTGTCGACGATCATGCCCCAGGCCAGAGATCCGGCGACGAAGATGCCGCCGTATGCGGCGAGGATGCGGCCGAAGTTGGGGTCGGGTTGGAAGGTGGCGACGAAGCCGTACGCGCCGAGCGCGGCGATGCCCGCGCCGATCCACAGCAGACCGCGGTGCTCGCGGACGCCTTGCCAGACCAGCCAGGCTCCGCCGATCTCGGCCAGGGCGGCGACGATGAACAGGAGAATGGATCGGATGATCGTCATGTGGTCATGGCAGCACGCCGGGGCGGTGCGACACCGGTAGGGGTGCCGCACCACGTCTGGTCAGGGGCCGCATCCTCCGCATCCGCAGGCTCCGCCACTCGCTGCGGCGTGTTGAGCTTGGCGGCGACGATGCAGCCACCACATGCCCAGGGCGACCACGGCGAGCCCAGCGGCCACCGCCAAGAGGGTTTGTTCCAGCATTGCCGCTCCGGCACCGGTGAGCACCCCGGCGGTGATCAGCAGTGGGATGGCGCAACAGGCTGCGCAGGCGAGGGCGGCCAAGGCGCCGGTGACTTTGCTGCGCTTAGGTGGGGTGTTGTCGACGACCGGCGGGGCGTGCTGGTGCGTCGTGGATGGCCGAATCGGCAGGCTCATGCAGGGTCTCCGTCGGGTGTTCCCGGTGAGTCGGGCACGCCGACCACGGCGGCGAGCATGTCGGTGGCGCCGTCCGGCATGCGGATTTCCAGCCGCAGGCCGGTGTGGTCGATGACGATGGTGTAGCTGCCGAACGAGCAGCACCGGTACTCCGCGGCGGCCAGACGCGCCAGGGTGGCGGCAAGATCTCCGTCCAGCGGGAATCGCAGCGCCAGCCCGGTCTGTGTGTCGTCGAGCGGGTCGCGGCGCTGCACCCGGGTGAAGACCTGCTGCCAGGCCCCGATCCGGTTCGACGCATCGCCGGCGTCGGCGGCCAGGTCACAGGCCAGCCCGGGCTCGTCGGTTGCGGTGGTGGGGAAGTGGTAGACGTCGCCTGATGCGTCCAGCGCGGTGATGCAGCCGCAGTCCTCGCCGCATGCGCCGGCATGTGGGTTGGCGCGCAGGGCGGCGGTGACGGCCTGCAGCCGGGCGGCGTCCTGGGAAAGCGACACGGTGGCCTGGGTGGCCTCGACCCACTTCGGCGTTCCGGGACCGTGCCGGGTCGCGAGCTGCTGCTGTTCGCCCAGCCGAAGTTGGACCATGTCCAGGCGGGCGGTCACCGCGTCGACCAGCTGCTGCTGCGCGGCGCCGCAGTCGCGGTCGCGCCAACCGCGCGTCAGGGCGGGAAGGTCGTCAGCGGCGATGCCGAGAGCCTGGACCTTACCGAGGAGTCGCATGGTGTCCGCCTCAGAAGCGGGGTATCCGAGTCGATCACCCTCGCGGCGCGCGGGCGGCAACAGGCCCACCTCCGCGTACTCCCGCAGCCGGTCGACGGGCACGTCGGCGAGCGCAGCCAGTTCGGCCAGATTTAGCAGCACGCCGGTCATGGCGTCTGCCCTGCCGCGACGGCGCTGGCCCGCAGCGTGAGGGCATCGAGCACATTCGCGTACTGCGCCGGCACTTCGACGTCGAGGACCACCGTCTCGCCCTCGCCGGCGGTTTCCGGGGTGACCGTGAAGTCGAAGAACGAACAGCACTCTGTCTCACGGGCGGTCAAGTCACGAACGGTTGCCGACAATCCGGTTCCGCCCGTCAGGTGCAGGCGGGCGTGGGTCGGCGTGACCGGCTCGACCCGCCGGACCGCCATAGCGAACAAGTCGTCGAACTCGGTCAGCCGCAAGGGCCTGTCCACAGTCGGTAGGGAGCACGCGTCCGGCACCCAGGCCAGCTCATCTATCGTCATAGCCCGACGGTAAGCCTGTACCCGAGTACAGGATGCAACCCTGTGAGGTGTGACCGCCGTCATGACCACGCGGCTCCCGCGGAGGGCAGTGATGCAGATCAGGGCCGGTCTCGCGTGTCGGAGACAAGCCCTGAGCTGGTGTTACTGCACGTCGGGGTGGCCGGATTAAACCGACGGCCTTTTCGTCCCGAAGTAGGCCCGGACTTCTCGCCGTCATGCGCGTCAGGCTATATGCGCTGGTAGCGGCGTTAGGTGCTATCGGTCTGTGTTGGTCGATCGCGGTCGGATTTTCGAGCTTCAGCTTCAGCGCAGCCCCAACTGAGAGCACTGCGCGCCATCGTTTTCCGTTACGGCATCCCGTCGCGCAAGCTTCACTCGGCCGGGCGCGGTCTGGTTGCCTCCGGTGCGTGATAGGTCGCGGGGCCCGGCCGTACATCCCGGAGTCGTCGGGGTCCGTGGGCGGAGCCCCGGCCGCCAGAGGCCTGAACTGGGTCGTAGGGCCGGAGGCCCTACTCGCCGGAGGCGGCCTTCTACGGCTTCGCCCGTTGTCGACGGAACCATCGCCGAAGGCCCGGCAGCCGTGTCGGCTTGTTCGCCTGGGCGCGCTCAAAGGTCTTCGCGAGTGCGTTAAGCGATCGGTCGATGGACGTGAGGCTGCTGGCCATGACCTTCATGCGCGCTTCGGGCGCGGTAGAGGACTCGGCATAGGTCTCGGCCTTGATCAAATCTACGTCGATGAAGAATTCGTCTACGTACGAAGTCTTGTCCGTCGCCTCGTAGTTGATCTTTACGGTGCACTTGTCCGGTGTTGGCTCAGTGTTGTGGAAGGTGCCTTGGCCGTCCGGCCGCCCGACGAACCACAGGTTTGAAAACTCCATCCCAGGCGTGAATGTTGGGATGGTGTCGGCGTAACGGTTCTTCAAATGAAGCGTCAGGCTTCGGTCTTCTGTCGAGAGTTCGGGGAGCGAGGGACTGAATGTCACCTGCACGTTGCGTGCGATGGTCGGGCCGAGATTCCTAACCACCAGCGCGATCATGCCTTTGGAGTGCTTCACCGGTCGAAGCTCCGCGGCGAGCATGGGCCGGCTACGAGCTCGGCTGTCGTTTCGTGCCTGCCGAAGGGTGCGGACACCGTTGAAGGCGGCCCAACCGGCGGCAAGCGCACCGAAACATGCAGCGGCGGCTGCAACCCAAGCAGGTTCCACATCCGTCCTCTCCGTTGAGGCCGTTCAGTGACAGTACGGGCACCGATGGCAAATCGGTCTCAAGATCTACCGTTACCCCTGATCACGCTTGATGAGACAACTCGTAGCCTCGGCCCCTCGCTGTGAGGAACGCCGAGGCTTCTGCGTATCGGCCGACGTCGCGGTGGCTATCGCCGGCCCGCGCCAGTGCTCGATCGTTTGCTCACCACTCGGGGTTGGAGGTCGAACAGTGAAGGCCGAAGCTTCAGCCCTCACGCAGCCCCAGACAAGCCCCCAACAACGACTCAGGGCCGGTCTCCCATGTCGGAAGACCAGCCCTGAGCTGGTGTTTCTGCAAGTCGGGGTGGCCGGATTTGAACCGACGGCCTCTTCGTCCCGAACGAAGCGCGCTACCAAGCTGCGCCACACCCCGCAACGTGCTGGCCAATAGTATCCGACGCCCCTACGCCCGCGAAATCGGTATACCCCCGCCCCCGAAACCGCTGGTCAGCGGGGGATCAAGGTGAGCACCGTGGCCTCCGGGCGGCAGGCGAAACGCATCGGTGCCGTGGGGTGCGTGCCCAGGCCGGCGGAGACGTGCAGCCAGCTGTCCGTGCCCGGCCAGCGGTGCAGGCCGCGGGCCATCGCGTGGGGCAGGTCGCAGTTCGTGGTCAGGGCGCCGTAGCCCGGGACGCGGACCTGGCCGCCGTGGGTGTGGCCGGCCAGCAGCAGGGCGAAGCCGTCCTGTGCCATCGCCGACAGGACGCGGCTCGCCGGGGTGTGGGTCACGCCGATGTGCAGGTCGGCGCCTCGCGAGACCGGGCCCGCCACCGACTCGTAGTCGTCGCGGTCGACGTGCGGATCGTCGACTCCCACCAGCTCCACCGACCGGCCGCCCGCCTTGAGGACCGTGCGCGCGTTGTTCAGGTCCGCCCAGCCGGCCTCCGTGAATGCCGTGCGCAGGTCCTGCCACGGCAGCTCGACGCCCTGCACGTACTCCCGCTCCGGCAGGAGGTATCGCAGCGGGTTCCGCCAGACCGGGCCCTTGTAGTCGTTGCTGCCGAAGACGAACGCGCCGGGGACGTCGAAGAACGGACCCAATGCCTTGAGTACGCCCGGAACGGCCGCCGGTGACGACAGGTTGTCGCCGGTCACCACCACCAGGTCGGGATCCGTCCCGGCGAGCGCGGTCACCCAGGTCTGCTTGCGGCGCTGGTCCGGCATCATGTGCAGGTCCGAGATGTGCAGGATGCGCAAGGGTTCCGCGTCCGGCTCGAGCACCGGCACGTCGAAGCGGCGCAGGGTGAACATGTTGCGTTCGACCAGGGACGCGTAGGCGAAGGTGGCGCCGCCGAGGGCGGTGGCGCCGGCGGCCAGTGAGATAAGGGTGCGCTTGCGCATGACGGCAAGGGTAGTTTCTCCGCCATGGGAACGCTGAAGGACCGCCTGAACGAGGACCTGCGCACCGCCATGAAGGGGCGGGACGAGCTCACCTTGTCGACCTTGCGGATGGCCCTGGCCGCCGTACGCAACGCCGAAGTCTCCGGGGACACCGCCCGGAGTCTGTCCGACGACGAGGTGACGGCCGTGCTGACCAAGGAGGCGAAAAAGCGCCGCGAGGCCGCGACCGCCTTCGCCGGCGCCGGCCGCGACGACTCCGCGGCCAAGGAGCGGGCCGAGGGCGACATCCTGGAGCGTTACCTGCCGAAGCAGCTCTCCGACGAGGAGATCGCCGGGCTCGTCAAGGACGCGCTGGCGGCCGGTGGCTTCACCGGCAAGGCGCAGATGGGTCCGGCGATGAAGGCGGCGCAGGCCGCGGTGGCCGGTCGCGCCGAGGGCGGCCGGGTCGCCGCCGAGGTCCGCAAGCAACTGGGCTGAGCGACCTGGGCTGAGCAACTGGGCTGAACAACACAGAACGGCCAAACACGGAGAAGGGCCGGCCCCCGCGGGGCCGGGCGTATGCGTGGGATCGATAGCCGTGGTCTGGGCGGGAAGCCGGGGGTGGGGTTGACCGGCCCGCCCGGGCCCGGCGGGGGGTC